>JBJEFO010000388.1:0-1863 GCA_051874135.1 Lysinibacillus sp. | reverse complement strand
ATTCTTTTCGCTTCTGTATCATATTATGCACGCAGTTGCGGATTTGAGGTTTATTAAATGAAGATGGCTCAAAAGTAGATTATTTGAATAATACACTATCAGAAAATGCAGATGATGGGGTGAAAATAATTGTATCTGCATTACAATTAACTGAACAGGGAAATAAAGTATTGAAAAGTATCGTTTCTGCAAAACATGGCATTCATTTAATCTTAAGCAACGAGGCAAATGATGAAAAATTTGGATATACACTCACTAAAACACAAAAGTCTAATTCCAATGAGAATGGTATTTATGATAAAACATTTGAAAAAGCGGCAATTGTGGTTATTCAAAACAATATTGAGAATAAAGCTAAAGATGATGTTAAATTTAACAAACAGCAATTATCAAAACTGGAACTAATAAATATTATTGCGGTTCACGAAGGAGTACATGCAACAAATCCATCATATAATAGCCTCATAAACACAAACGAAGATGAAGATACAGAATATCTACCATTAAAATATGAAGATATTACATTGGGGGAAATAGTTTATAGACACAGTTTATTAAATTATTAATTTATTTTGATATGGCAAGATTTATTTCTCTATGTATTTTTTCTATGGTTACAATAGTTGCGCTGACTAAAAGTTTCAACGATTCTATTCCAACAAGCGACAGTGTCGTGACGATTACCAGTAAAGAACTTGCATTAACTTTTAATAATTTGGTCCGATATTATGAGAGCAAAAATGCAATAAGCCCGTTTAGTATAGTTGATGATGAGTCAGCTCTACATGATTATATAATTGAAGATATGTTGGCGGAAAATAGCTATATCGAATTCTCAGATATTAATATGGATAGAGGAATCTATTCAGTAATGCATCGAGGATGTAGCAACCCCGACGTATATATTCTTATTTGCAATAAAAAGCGACTTGATGTGTTCAATATTTCTCGTTCCGATAAATCTCGTTTAGACGCATTGAACTGTATATACCGATTGGAGAGTCAGGACGAATTTGAGATAGAATATTGGCAGTTTAAAAAAATTGTATGCAAATTACTGATATATAACAAAGGGAGAGAAATGTATTATTCTCCAAGTCGAAAATTTGAAATTTTCAATTTGCACGAAAGGTAATGGAATTGATAATATTCATGGTAGCACGAAATAGATATGAAGAAATGATTTCGCTTCCTCCAGAAGCTTTTTTGTGTACGCCAATTCCCGTGGGTTACGCTAACGCTCACCCGCGGCTAAAAGCACTCGACTTTCAGCCGAGCGCCTTGCTTCCTTCAGAAGCCGCTACGGTTTATCTCCACAAATTGTGCCAATCTGAGCCATCATTCTTGTGAAAATCCGTGTTACCATCGCATCTGCTGAATTTTCCGCTATATCTGCTTGCAATTATGGAAAATACTGAATAATTTTGAAAAAACTAACCTTAACATCGGAGCGCATGAACATTCGGCGTTACATATTTTCTCTATTGCTACTATGTAGCTGTCTTGCGGCAATGTCGGCAGTGGCGGTGCCCAATGTGCGCAGCGTAGTGCGTCAAGACGGCTCAGTGGTAGAAAGCACCGACTATTACCCCTACGGCACACCATTCACCACAGCAGGAGCAGTGCAGCCTTATAAATATGGGTCTAAAGAGTTAGACCGCATGCACGGCCTCGACCTATACGACTCTGAAGCCCGCTGGTACGACTCGCTGCTCGACCGCACCTCCACGATGGACCCCAAGGCCGAGAAATACTACAGCCTCAGCCCCTACCTCTGGTGCGCCGGGAATCCGGTGAGGTTTATGGATGAAAACGGGCAAGAGTTTGGCGATATCTATTACACTCGTGATGATGCAGCAATTG
>JBJEFO010000387.1:0-8125 GCA_051874135.1 Lysinibacillus sp. | reverse complement strand
AACTTTCAGGATCTTCTAAAAAGTTTTATACCTAAAAAAGAAAGGCTTTTGAAAGAAAATAAAATTAATCAAGAAGAACTGGACAAACTAATGTCCTACATTACTTTAGATTATTTAAACTGAACTGTTAAATAGCTACCCGATTACTGTTCGCTTGTAGATATTAGAGTTCAATGAAGAAGGAGAGCTTGGATATTCATTTCATCTCTCCTTCTCTAAAATTCTTCAAATATCAATTAAAGGTCACAAGGCTCACTCCAACCATCTCAGCTGCTTTCGACCGTAATCTAGCCCCTACCTCAAAAGATTACAGTAATATTTTTATTCAATAATTGCTCTAAGATTATGAGATTGTCCTTTGTGTTCCTTACTAGTCTGTCTAGTTTGAAGCAGTGGAGAGCATCTCCTTCACGAACGAACTCTAAACACTCCTGAAGAGTCTTTCTCTCCTCTATCTAAGGGACATGATTGAAATTCATATCTACAAGCCCTCTAGCGTTCATCTCACAACTCCTAACAGAACATCTCTCACTCGGTCAGACCATTTGATAAAACATCATATAGCATAACTGTGAGCTTGTAGTATGGCTCTCTATATAGCACTATCGAGGATTGCATTTGTGTATGGTTATTTATCTCAATTCTTACAAATAAAAAATACCCAACAAGCTCCGATTTGTTCGGTCACTCATTGGGTATTTTTAATGCTATTTATAGCCTGGTCACTCGCCTATTGCTAGCAACTCTCTTACTCTGCAATCGCAGCTTCAAGCGCTACTTTCATCATGTCTAGGAACGTTGTTTGACGCTCTTCTGATGAAGTTGCTTCGCCTGTGATGATGTGGTCAGATACTGTTAATACTGATAGTGCTTGACGGCCGAATTTTGCTGCTAATGTGTAAAGTGCAGCAGATTCCATTTCAACTGCTAATACGCCATATTTTGCAAGTTTTTCATTTTGTGCTTCGTCAGAGTAGAACATGTCCGCTGTGAAGATGTTACCTACTTTTAAGTTTAAGCCTGCTTCTTTACCAGCGTTGTATGCTTTGTATAATAAATCAAAGTCAGCTGTTGGTGCGAAGTCGATGGCACCGCCCCAAATAACTTGGTTCATGCGAGAATCTGTTGTAGCAGATTGCGCTAAAATTACGTCACGTACTTTAACGTCTTTTTGAATCGCGCCACATGTACCTACGCGAATTAATTTTTGTACGCCGTATTCTTGCATTAATTCAGTTGTATAAATTGAAATTGATGGTACACCCATACCTGTTCCTTGCACAGAAATACGGCGACCTTTATAAGTACCTGTAAAACCAAGCATGTTTCGTACTTCGTTATAGCAAGTTACATCTTCTAAAAATGTTTCAGCGATAAATTTCGCACGTAATGGATCTCCTGGTAATAAAACGATATCTGCAATTTCACCTTGTTTTGCGGCAATATGGATACTCATAATGTAAATCCCTCTTTTCAATTATTTTACTTCCTGATTATACTTTGTTTTGTAAGCGCATGCAATGGTAAGACGTCTTACTAAAATATATTCTGTAAATTTGAAATCCTTATTGATTAATAAGAATTTTACAAACCATATTTCGTCGCATAAATTTCCCATAATTCATCAAATACATATGTAGATAAATCTGCATCAGCTTGCATTTCAATATAAGCGCTTAGCTCATCAAAATCTGTTGCGGTTTTCGGAAACAAAGCATCGTTAAACATCGCTTCTGCAAAATGCCCTTTGTCATCCCCTGCTCCTCGATAAGTTAATACAAAATGATAGAAAGATTTCATCTCTTCGTTTCCTCACTTTCTTTCTTTTATTAGACGAATAAATGTGGATTTTGTCAACTTTAATAAAACCTTTCACTAGCATAATCATGTCATCTTCTATAATGTAGAAGTAACACTGTAAATGAAAAGTAATGAAGTACTGGAAGGGGTTTACTATGCGTCAACTTTGGATTGGTAGTATATTTTTTTCGTCCTTGCTACTCATTTCATGTCAACAAGATCAAAAAACTACGCCTATAAAAGAACCACAAATCGATGTAATAGAAAATGAATATATAGCGGAATCTCCTATCGAAATGGACGAAGCGCTTGAAATTACATGGCGTATCCAAAATCAACTATCTGATATTTTTAACTTTGCGTCCTATTACTATGGCGAAGATATTGAGCCTGTGTCGACTGAGACGTTCCAAGACATGCAAAAACGCTTGTCCGATTATGTAACAGCTCATTTTCTTGAGCAAGAATTAAATACAACAATTAAAGAATATTGTTATTTCGGTTGTGGTGTATTATTTTTACCTCTTGGGATGAATGGTGAAACGACTGAGTTAACAGAAACCGCCGCTGACCGATTTACTCTCTCAACTTCTTACGAGCCATCTATTTATATGAATGGTGGCATTCAACATTTAACCTATATAAAAGAAAATGATGTGTGGAAAATCGATTCGAGTATTTTTGAAAAAACAGCAGATCAGCTCGGTGACGTAAATGTAACATCACATGACAAAGACGGATATTTAGCAAAAATTAATCCGGTAATTAATGCTTTTAACGAACGTATTGCAACATTACAGAAGCAATCTTCAAATGATGATGAGGAAGAAATCATTTCTGTATCAGTTGATGAAGTAGCAATTAAACAGACGGACATTAATGAACAGTATGATGCTTTTTTAGCAGAATTAGCTACGGAGATTAGCCAAATAGATAAAACGTTCCACGATAACCAACAAGTTTGGGAAGAGATGCGAGCATATGCTATAGAGCGAGAAATGAAAAAAAATGACCCATTATCTCATTTGAAATTGTATGAAAATATGACGTTAGCCCGAATCCATTCATTAATTAGCCGCTATCATACTTATTAGCGGCTTTTAACCTTTTTTGAATATTTCAGTGAGATTGTGAGTAAATAGAATATAAAGATTCTTTATATGTTAAGAGCCTTTATTTAAAATCTATTAATTTCACTTTTTAAGTATTGTAAATTTTCATGGGACATTCAGCTGTCTCAGCGAAAAGCCCTCGTCTCATGTCTTCTCACAGTTTCTTTGTCCCAACATTAACCTTCCATTAAATGCTAACCTATCATTAACAGGACGAATTTCTTACACGTATAAACATTATAAAAGTCTATCTAACCTATTTAAAAAAGCATATGTTGAAGTATGTATGTTTTAGTCGATAGGGATGTCTAACTGCCCTATCAAAAAAATAAAGGACCCCATCACGAGCTATTTGGCACATGATGTACCGTTCTAATGAATAGTAGGTGAAGAGAAATGATGAACTTTTATAAACCAAATGACCGTAATATTTCGGGAACAAAAAGTAACTCCTTGAATAAACGGAGTAACTCGAATAATCAAAATGAGACTAATAACTCAAACATTACCGCCATTGCGGGGAACTGGATTGTAGCTATTGGAACATTAGTATCTGCAATTGGCAGCACACCTTCAACTATTTTTACTCAACAAACGCTGGATGACTTTCTTATAATTGGTGGTATTTTAGAAGCTGGAGGAAGTGCAATTGTATCAGAGACTGACGATACCTTACTAGATACAGTTGGCGATCAACTTCAAGCTATCGGCAATTTAGCTGTTGTAGCAGGAGTACTGTCTGAGAACGAGCAAGCAGGTGAACTTTTAGAAAAGCAAGGTAACCTTCTTCAAGTAGTAGGATTGGGACTCGTCATTAATACAGATGGAAAATTAACACTGTTAGAAACGCTAGCTAATACAGGCAATATAATTCAACTAATTGGGAATGCAATAGAGGCTGTTGCTGATAGTAATACAAAAGAAGGAGAAGTAATGACCGCAGTTGGTGCTTGGATACAAGTGGTGGGAGCTGTTCTTACAGCATTGGCTACGGAGTAAGATGAATGTTTCATTATTACTTACACTTCTATAAATAACGTTCCTAATTAAAAGTTTTGGTGCACAATAAAAAGTTACTTCATGATGCAGTTCACCCCTGTAGTGTTCTTATCATGAGTTCCTTTATAAATCAGTGGGGATGAGGACCGACTAAAATGCCACATCCATGTAACAACGTCGGTATTAGCATATCCTATGCGTCAAAACCCCCACTAATTGAAACTTTACTCTATTTATCATGTTCCCCCACTGTTGAAAACATAGAATGTCGATGATGAAATTTCATGCTAAATACGAGCCCTAATGCTAAGGCGTTACCCATTAATGAGCTCCCACCATAACTTATGAATGGTAAAGGAATACCTGTTATAGGTAAAAGCTGAATCGTCATGCCGATATTTTCAAGCACATGGAAAGCAATCATCGCAATGATTCCTGTGCATATATATGTACAAAACGGATCCTTTAACAACAGCGTCATTTTTGTTAAATGATAAATTAAAACGAAATATAACAAAATGACGAAGCTTCCACCAATGAAACCCCACTCTTCTCCTATAACAGTAAAAATAAAGTCTGTATGATTTTCCACTACGTACACTTCTCGATTGTGAAAACCTTTCCCAAAAATTTCACCTGAACCGATTGAGTTCATTGAAGAAAGTAGTTGAAATCCTTCCTTTGATGCGTAAGAATATGGATCTAACCAAGAATAAATTCTTGCCATCTTATACTTCTCAATCCCAAACGTTTCGAACAAAAAGTCCTGCATATAAAGCGTCATCCAAATCACGACTGTACCGATAGTCGTTCCTACTGCAAGTAACGATACAACAACTACCCACGAAATACCGGAAACAACTATTAATGCAACCGTAATGGCTAAAAATACTAGACTAGAACCTAAATCCGGCTGGTCCATTATAAGGATAAATGGGATAGAAAGTAACGCCAATATTTTAACGAGCAATAAACAATCCGTTTTTATCGTACGTAACACATAGTGCTCATTATGTATAGCAATCACTTTTGCACATGCAAGTATATAAAAAGTTTTCATAAATTCGGAAGGCTGAATATTACCAATCGGTGTATGGTACCAGCTTTTTGCACCATTTACAATTTGGCCGATTTGCCCCTTCCCCTCCGGCATAAATATTAAAACGACGAGGAGTATAATACCGAATCCGTATAAATACCACGCTATTTTTTTATATTGTTCCATATCCAAATACATAACAAAGACAATAATAAAAGCTACGATTCCGTAATAAATAATTTGCTTCGGTATATAGTTTTGACCGGTATAACTCGTCGTTTGTGCTGAAGAAATAGCTAACAAACTGACACAAAAAAAGACGAATAAAATCACAACAAGCAGCCAGTCGATTCGTTTCCAAAATGGATTATAATACTCTTTCAAAATCCCCCTCCTCTAGAAAATAATTGAACTTATTTTCTTTAGACGAAAGGTGCTTGAAAATGTTTCATAAAAAAACCGCCTGTAGATTACAAGCGGCTGTTTATTATCCAAATATTTTTTTATATTCCCCGTAGCCTTCTTCTTCTAAACGCTCAACTGGGATGAAGCGAAGTGCTGCTGAGTTAATGCAGTAGCGTAATCCGCCGAGTTCTTTTGGACCGTCTGGAAATACGTGTCCTAAATGCGAATCTGCCGTTTTACTGCGCACTTCCACGCGACGCATACCGAAAGATGTGTCGAAGTGCTCTGTCACTTCTTCTTTTTCGATTGGTTGCGCAAATGCTGGCCATCCGCAGCCTGAGTCAAATTTATCTAACGAGCTAAATAACGGCTTCCCTGATACGATGTCGACATAAATACCTTGTTCAAAATGCTTATCGTATTCATTGCGAAATGGCGGCTCTGTTCCGTTTTGTTGTGTTACGTAATATTGCATGTCCGTTAGCTCTTTAAGCCGTTGTTCTTTATTCATGTCGATTCCCCCAATGCTTTTCAATAAATGCAACACGACCTGATCCGACCGAATATCGGTTATAATGTGCTGGATTTTTCTTATAGTAATGTTGATGATAGTCTTCAGCTACATAAAACGGCTTTGCTTCTCTAATTTTCACCGCAATCGGGAGCTTAAATTTCCCAGAAGCATCTAGTTCTGATTTTACCCGTTCAGCAATCTCTTTTTGCTCATCATTATGGTAAAAAATAGCCGTAGTATACGATTCGCCTCGATCATAAAATTGACCACCTGCATCTGTTGGGTCAATCAATGTAAAATATAATCTTACAAGTTTTTCATATGGATAGATTTCAGGATCAAATGTAATTTGTACTGCTTCTAAATGTCCTGTCGTTTCACTACAAACTTGCTCATATGTTGGATTTTCAACATGTCCCCCTGTATAACCGGACAGTACACTTTCAATACCTGGTTGTTCGTCAAACGGCTTTACCATACACCAAAAGCATCCGCCTGCAAATGTTGCTAATGCCATATTAATTCCTCCTATTCTGATGGAACAATTACTTCTAATACGATATGATCGTTTCGCAAATCTATTTCTTTCGCTCGTACACGTGAGCCGGATGCAATATTAATGCGGGATAAATCAACATATATTTCCTCATCATTTGGATTTACTGTAATCCAAGTCGGAAATTCAATCGAATCTTTCATTAATTTTAAAACTGTTTGCGGTGGAATATTTAATTTACCTACATTGACAGCTGTTTGTTTTAATACGATATTGCCGTCCTCAACAATCGGCTCAAAATTCATTGTAATCGGGACATCTACCGAAAAGATTGTTAGCGTACTGAATAATTGAATTTGTTCGTTCATTTCAACTTCAACAGGTAATGGCGATTTATCTAATACATTACCTAAATATTGCCTTGTTATCGCTTCAAATTCTTTTGCTGTCGTTTGTACTGTAATGATATTCCCTTCTGTTTGCGCAGGTTCTCGTATTTCCACTTCCTCCGCCGGTATTGTCACTAAATACATTAACAGGGCAATTCCTAGTATGAGTGCACCCGCTAACGTAAAAAAGGCTAACTTCCATTTGTTCAACATTCTCACTCCTCAATGCCAATTCGACCCTCAGACATTTCCTCAATATCACACAGCTTCATATATTCAATAATTCTTTCTGTCATTTGCTCATAGCCACTTGCACTAGGGTGAAAGAAATCTGTGTGATAGACCATTCCTGCATTCGTCACAAATAAGTCACTAATTGGCACAAAACATGCGTTACTATCATCTGTTGCTATTTGTTGTATTGTATCATTCCATTCATTCACAATCGTCTCAAATGGCGTATATTCATCTGTTATAATAGAAAATGGATTATAAAACCCGATTAACAAAATAGGCGCTTCACTATTTCGTGCTCGAATTTCCGCTATTATATCACGATAACGTTGTTCGAAATGCATTAATTCTTTATCAAACATTTCCTTCTTTAATGAAAATAAATCAGATTTGACAACTTTCATTACGTCATTACCACCTAGCGTCATCGTCATGAAATCTGCTTGTGGTAGCTCTTCATCATAATGCCCTTTTTGTAAAAGCGCGAGCAATTGATCGCTACGACGTCCATTTTTTCCTCGATTATCGAGTTCCACTTCCGTAATGGCTGGCCATCTCTCCAGTATTTCTGCCAATCGTCCCGAATAGCCGTACATTTTTGTTTCATCACCAATACCGCGCGTCAATGAATCACCAAATGCGATATATTGAATAGGCTCAGCATCTTCATTTTTATTCGGAGCCCTATTTAATTGGAACACTGCTTCAAAAAGTTCTTGTAATTTACTTTGCTCTTTTTCTTCCACAACTTCATCTTCTGTTTCATTATTGTGTTGTTCCAAATGAAACGCACGATCGTTTTCTACATTGTCCTCTGGCGGCGCGTCATCTATAGTAATCATGGAACAACCAGCTAATACGATTGTTAGAAATGTTAAAATTAAGAATCGCCACATAGTAAAACTCCTCTAAACACGATGTAGTTCTATTATATGTTTATGTTGAACCGATTGAAAAGCACTCAACCTTCACTTATAACAACTATTCAAAAAAAATTTTTATTACAGATGAATGAAAAGACCTGAGTACGGTAAATTACCGAATTCAGGTCAAAAATGTGTTAATACTTATTTTGAACTTTGAACTACACTCAAATGCACTGTTGTTTCATGCTATGTGGAAAATTTTTAGCAACTA
>JBJEFO010000386.1:0-1881 GCA_051874135.1 Lysinibacillus sp. | reverse complement strand
CGGTTGCGAGCCTACATTCAGTTTAGCACAAAGGAGCTTTTTCGTTAACCAAAATATTGCTTGAAGCTAAAGCTAATATGGTATTCCACCGGCATAGCCGGTGGTTTTTTTGCTTATAAGAAAAAAGGTTTCCCTTCGTTCAATGTGACGAAAGGAAACCTTTTGGTTTATAAACTTGCCTTGTATTCCGTTCCCCAATCCGATATAGCGTCGAGGATTGGTTTCAACGTTTTACCGAGTGGGGTTATTTCAGCTTTTCATATTGGAATGAACCTCGTAATGAAATTTCAACATTGTAGTATGTTAATTCCTTATTACAAGCATTTCCGCTTGTTTCCGCTTTGAAATGTTTTGTAAAATATTTAGTTTCGGAAATCTCTAAATTTGTGAGTCCGTAATTGAATCTAAGATGCCATCCGCCATTTGCGCCAGTAACATATTCACCTGAATCATCATACCCCGAATAAAAAGTACTACTGTAATCCGCAACTGACCAATTTCCACCTATATTCACTTTTATGTCAACATTTGACATAGAGAGGGCTTCGGGTGGCAAAGTGAAAACCACATCAAACTCCACATAAGGGTGGGCTGAGCAAATATTACTATGATTTTCATATATTACTCTTACGTTTTCAACCGTAACATAATTTGAAAGATTTTCTTCCGAAATTGTTATTGTTTCTGTTTCAAATGTCGTTACATTTGCATACAGTTTTACAGGTTGTTCGACAAACACTCCAGTCGAAGCAATTTTGTTACCGCTTTCATCTTCCCAATAATTGAATCGATATCTGCTACTACTTAAATCAAGCACGTAATTGGGCGTATATGTTTCGTGCGTCGTAACAACGTCTTGATGCTTTACTGTTCCATTATAATAGTAAGAAACTGTTACTTCGTGTTTTCTATGAACGACTAATTCGTACAAGTAAATATCATCAACATTGTTTTTATTGACGAACAATGCATAAAGCGTGTTGTCTCCTTCGTCTAAATCCACGCTTTTACTTACAATATTAAGGCTTGGAAGACATGACTTATCCCAATGTAACTCCCATTTATAATTATCAGGGATAGAAAAAGCATTGATAAAAGAATAAGAATCTGTATTGTTAGGAACAGTAAATGTAATTTTTGTACCGACAACATCTGCCCCTGTTATATTGGTCGTTAAAACAAACCCCGTGGGAGACTGCATTATGTCATCATTGTCTTCAGTTTCGTTTTCAGAGTAGTCTCCACCCGACGTTTGGGTGGTTTCGCCGCCTTTACCATCGCCTGTGGTGTCGGGCGTTTCATCACAGCCGACAAATAAGCATACAAAGCATAAAAGGACAAGTATTAACGTAAATAAACCTGTGATTTTCTTTTTCATAATATTTGCCTCAAATTATAGAATTCATACCTTCCCATTTCAATCAAAAAATCTTCTTTAGGTATTGATAGCTTTCTTCTAATCAAATTATAAATTGCCGATATTTTACCTCAATAACGGCTGAGCCAACAGAAATTGACTCCATCTTAATATAAATTTTATTGTATTATTATATCATATCATAAGAACAAAGTCAATGGTTCAAAATAAAAACTAAGATATAAATCAGTAGGATTACACTAAATGTCCATGAACGTGGACATTTAGCGCTTGACAAGTCGATAAAGATATGCTAAAATAAGAGTACAATTACGAACATATGTTTGAATTGTTGCTATTGTGGGTATATATAAATTATAGATGGTTTACCCATTATTCCTTCCCTTGACGTGGAAGTGAATATCGCTACGGCATAGAATTGTAGCGGAGAATTACTGTCGCTTTACCATAGGGTTGCCTTTGAGAATGAGCAATTTCTGCGACAGGCATTTCAACCGTAAAAA
>JBJEFO010000385.1:25191-34091 GCA_051874135.1 Lysinibacillus sp. | reverse complement strand
AATCTATTTGTCAAGTGCATTTTTTCGAATGAAAACGTTCATTTTTCGGTAAAAATAGCGAGTTTTTGGCCAATTTTTCAGCAAAATAGGGCTGATTTTTAAAGTCGATTGTTATGTTGATAATATAACTCTTCGCTTTAATGCTGGTGTATTTTAAAGGGATCATGATTAAAACAGGCATTAACTTTTCCAAAGAACCAGTTGAATAGTCTTTTGAATTTGCTTTGCTTTAGATTTTCCGAAAAATATGTTAGTCTAAGTTGTTAGTAATTATAGAGCGGTTTAATGTTATCCACATGTGGATAATTGATATAGGAGGCTATAAAAAATGGAGTTTGATACAATTGCTGCGATTTCCACACCAATGGGTGAAGGAGCAATTGCAATCGTCCGTTTAAGTGGGGATGAAGCAATTACTATTGCAGATAAAATATTTAAATCACCAAGTGGAAAACGTTTAACGGAAGTGGCGACACATACGATTCACTACGGTCACTTAATTGATCCAAAAACGAATGAGATTGTCGAGGAAGTCATGTTATCGTTAATGCGAGGACCAAAGACTTTTACACGTGAGGATGTAGTCGAGATTAACTGTCACGGTGGCTTAGTATCCGTAAACCGCGTGTTACAGCTCGTTCTTCGTAGTGGAGCACGATTAGCCGAGCCAGGTGAATTTACGAAACGCGCTTTTTTAAATGGTCGTATCGATTTATCACAAGCGGAGGCAGTGATGGACTTAATTCGTGCGAAAACGGATCGCGCAATGAATGTAGCGCTTGGTCAAATGGACGGAAAGCTATCGCGTTTAATTAATTCGTTGCGCCAAGCATTACTTGAAACGTTAGCACAAGTAGAAGTAAACATTGATTATCCAGAATACGATGATGTCGAAGAGATGACAGTACCGATTCTGCTTGAAAAATGTACGTGGGTTCGTGATGAAATCATTAAGCTACTACAAACATCATCACAAGGGAAAATCTTGCGAGAAGGCTTATCAACAGTCATTTTAGGACGCCCTAATGTAGGGAAGTCTTCACTTTTAAATAGCTTAGTACATGAAAATAAAGCAATTGTAACGGATATTGCAGGGACAACTCGTGATATTATAGAGGAATATGTAAACGTGCGCGGCGTACCATTACGTCTAGTAGACACTGCTGGTATTCGTGAAACAGAAGATATTGTAGAACGAATCGGCGTAGAACGCTCACGTGAAGCATTAAAGGGCGCTGATTTAATTCTCCTCGTGTTAAACTATGGAGAAGAGTTATCACCTGAAGATGAGCGTCTATTTGAAACGATTCAGGCAATGGACTTTATCGTTGTAGTAAATAAAACAGATATTCCACAAAAAATCAATTTAGACCGTGTACATGAGCTTGCAGGTAATCGTCGTGTTGTCACTACTTCTTTGCTAAAAGAGGAAGGCGTGATAGAGCTTGAAGAAGCGATTGCTGCATTATTCTTTGAAGGTCAAATTGAATCAGGCGATCTAACATATGTATCGAATGCACGTCATATTGCACTTTTACATCAAGCGCAAGCAACGATTGAAGATGCTTTAGCAGCTGCTAAAGAAGGTGTACCAGTCGATATGGTACAAATCGATGTAACGCGTACGTGGGAACTGTTAGGTGAAATTGTCGGTGATACAGTACAGGAAAGCTTAATCAATCAATTGTTCTCACAATTTTGTTTAGGTAAATAAAGACTCTGTAGGGAACTACACGATGTTTAGTTTATTAAAAATACATTTTATTAGCATAAAAGAAGAAGGGAAGAACAAGCATGCCAACAACTTATGAGGCAGGCACTTATGATGTAATCGTTGTCGGTTCAGGTCATGCTGGGGTAGAAGCAGCATATGCCGCAGCAAAAACAGGCGCGAAAACATTAATGCTAACAATCAACTTAGAATTGATTGCATTTATGCCATGTAATCCATCAGTCGGCGGTCCAGCAAAAGGGATTGTTGTACGTGAAATCGATGCACTTGGTGGACTAATGGGACGTGTTATTGATAAAACGCATATTCAAATGCGTATGTTAAACACAGGTAAAGGCCCAGCTGTACGTGCATTACGCGCACAAGCCGATAAATTGCTATACCAACGTGAAATGAAGCGCGTATTAGAAGAAGAGGAAAACTTACAAATTCGTCAAGCAATGGTTGAAGAATTAATCATTGAAGATGGTGAAGTTAAAGGTGTTATTACACAAGTAGGTGCGATTTATCGTTCTGAAGCGGTTGTTTTAACAACTGGTACATTCCTGCGTGGTGAAATTATTCTTGGTGATTTAAAATACTCATCAGGTCCAAATAACCAACAGCCATCTATTCGTTTAGCGGATAACTTAAAAGAGCTTGGTTTTGATATGGTTCGTTTTAAAACAGGTACACCGCCACGCGTGAACAGTCGTACAATTGACTACTCAAAAACAGAAATTCAACCAGGCGATGATGTACCACGTGCATTCAGCTTTGAAACGACAGAATATATTATGGATCAGCTACCATGCTGGTTAACATATACAAGTGAAAAAACACACCAAATTATTAACGATAACTTGCATTTAGCACCGATGTTCTCTGGTATTATCAAAGGAACAGGTCCACGTTACTGTCCTTCGATTGAGGATAAAATTACGCGTTTTGCGGATAAACCACGTCACCAAATTTTCTTAGAGCCAGAAGGACGAGATACGCAAGAAGTATACGTGCAAGGATTCTCAACAAGTTTACCAGAGCATGTACAACGCCAAATGGTAGCCTCTATACCAGGTCTTGAAAACGCTGAAATTATGCGTTCTGGTTATGCAATCGAATATGATTCGGTTGTACCAACTCAATTATGGCCAACACTTGAAACAAAAATGATTAAAGGTCTTTACACAGCTGGTCAGCTAAACGGTACTTCAGGTTATGAAGAAGCGGCTGGTCAAGGGTTAATGGCTGGTATAAATGCTGGTTTAAAAGTACAGGGCAAAGAAGAAATTATTCTATCACGTTCAGATGCTTATATCGGTGTATTAATCGATGATTTAGTAACGAAAGGCACAAATGAACCTTATCGTTTATTAACATCACGTGCAGAATATCGTTTATTACTGCGTCATGATAACGCAGATTTACGCTTAACAGATATCGGCTATAAAGTGGGACTTATTTCAGCAGAACGCTATGCAAAGTTCCAAGAAAAACGCCAGCAAATCGAAAATGAAATTGCGCGTCTTCGCGAAATTATTGTGAAGCCGAACGAAAAAACGCAGGAAGTAATCCGTTCAGTTGGCGGTACAGAGCTAAAAGACGGTATCCGTGCTTCAGATTTAGTAAAGCGTACAGAAATGACTTACGATTTAGTTGCAGGCTTAATTGAGCCGGTAGAAATTGATTTCTCAGAAGAAGTACGTGAACAAATCGAAATTCAGTTAAAATACGAAGGTTATATTCAAAAAGCATTACAGCAAGTAGAAAAGCTGAAGAAAATGGAAGATAAAAAAATTCCAGAAAACATCGATTACGATGCGATTTCAGGTTTAGCTACAGAAGCACGTCAAAAGCTAAAAAATGTACGTCCATTATCGATTGCTCAAGCAAGCCGTATTTCAGGTGTAAACCCTGCGGATATTTCAATCCTTCTTGTATATATTGAGCAAGGTAAAATTGCACGTGTAGCAGAGTAAAGAAGCGCGTTACTTTTACTTAGTAGTAATTTAAACATTAATTTAGTAAGGAGCGTTCGAATTAGTCGAACGCTCCATTTTACGAAGGAGACGAAATATGAACGAACAACAATTTATCGAGGCTTTAGCTGCTAAAGGAATCGAGTTAACGGAGACACAAATTGCACAGTTTAAAAAGTATTTTGAGCTACTCGTTGAGTGGAATGAAAAGATGAACTTAACAGCTATTACAGATGTAGAAGGTGTATATTTAAAGCACTTTTACGATTCAATTAGTCCGTCATTTTACTTTGATTTTACAAAGGTTGTATCTGTATGTGATGTAGGTGCAGGCGCAGGATTCCCATCGATTCCGATTAAAATTTGCTTCCCGCATTTACACGTGACAATCGTTGACTCTTTAAACAAACGTATTACGTTTTTACATCACTTAGCAGATGAACTAAAATTAGAAAATGTAGCATTTGTTCATGCACGTGCAGAGGAATTCGGTCAAAATACAAAATATCGTGAGCAGTTTGATGTAGTAACAGCTCGTGCTGTGGCACGTTTATCCGTGCTGTCAGAGCTTTGTTTGCCTCTTGCAAAACAAGGTGGCTCTTTCGTTGCATTAAAAGCAGCGGCGGGTGCAGAGGAGTTAAAAGAGGCGAAAAAAGCCATTACAACACTTGGTGGATCTTTAAAAGAAGAGTTTAGCTTCTTGCTTCCTGTAGAAGATAGCGAGAGAGCGTTATATGTATTTGATAAAATCAAACTAACACCTAAAAAGTATCCACGTAAACCAGGGGTACCAAATAAAACACCAATTAAGTAGAAAAATGTAGAAAATCGAATAATTCCCTTTTCTACTGCATATACATTTATATTTACGACAAAACAGACAAAAATTAACGTTTAATGGACTATGTACATTTCTTTTCGTATCATAAATAATAATTATAACTGAGCAAGATAGTTTCTTAAAGGTGGTGCCATTGGATGAAAAGTCCTTTTTCACGTTGGTTCGGAGGCGCAAAGCAAGAATCCGAAGTAAATCAAGAACCCGAAGTGAAAAGCGAAGTAGAAGCAGTGAGTACAGCTGCAGAAGAAGTAGTGAAAATCCCTATTGATAAAATTGTTCCGAATCGTTTCCAACCTCGAGCTATTTTTGATGAAGAAAAAATCGAGGAGTTATCAAGAACGATTCACACACACGGTGTCATTCAACCAATTGTAGTACGTCCGATTCCGGAAAAAGAAGGAATGTATGAAATTATTGCCGGTGAACGCCGATACCGCGCAATGAAAAAATTACAATGGGAAGAAGTGCCCGCAATTGTACGTACGTTAAACGACAAAGAGACAGCATCAATTGCCTTGATTGAAAATTTACAGCGTGAGGAATTGACGGCAATCGAGGAAGCATTAGCGTATCAACAATTACTTGAACTTCATTCACTAACGCAAGAGGCGCTTGCTCAACGACTTGGGAAAGGGCAGTCAACAGTGGCGAATAAACTCCGCCTACTTAAGCTCCCACAGTTTGTACAAGATTCCATCCTAAGACGAGAAATTACGGAGCGTCATGCACGTGCGTTAATTTCGATTAAGGATGAGCAATTGCAAATGCAATTAATTGCAGCGGTAAAAGAATACGACTGGAATGTTCGTCAACTCGAAGAACAAATCTATCAAATTTTACATCCGCAAGAAGAACTGGAAGAACAACAAGAAGAAAAAGAAAAGCCAAAACGCCCGAAGCGCAAGGCGATTAGCAAGGATATCCGTATTGCGTTAAATACAATTAAGCAGTCATTATCAATGGTGACGAAAAGCGGAATTAATGTAAAAACTGAAGAAGAAGACAACGATGAATACTATCAAATTACGGTAAGAATTCCGAAAAAGAAATAGTATATACTCCCGGACAATTTCGTTCGGGAGTTTTTTAGCAGAAAAAATATAGTTACTTTCTAATCTGCATAAGTAAGCCTATTATATTTTTTTAGATTAATAGAACAACCAACAAATAATTGGGTTTTTTACTTAAAAATCTAAATTTTACTGCAAGATAGTTAAAATTTAGAACATTTCGACGACTTGTCGTTCCCTTTTTGTTAGAATTAAAGAGTATTAGTTTAGAAAGTTTCGTGTAAAAAGAGAGCATTTAACGAATCTAGTGTTGAAAGCAGGTGCACAAATGGGAAGAACTATTGCAATTGCGAACCAAAAAGGCGGCGTTGGTAAAACGACAACATCTGTAAATTTAAGCGCTGGTCTTGCCTATCTAGGAAAGAAAACATTACTTATCGATATTGATCCACAAGGGAATGCTTCTAGCGGTGTTGGTATTAATAAAAATGAAATCGAAGGCTGCATTTATGATGTATTAATTGATGATGAGTCAATGAAAGATTACATTCACGAGACAAAGATGGAAAATTTATCGATCGTTCCAGCTACAATGTCATTAGCAGGAGCAGAAATCGAGCTTGTATCCGCCATTTCACGTGAAGTGCGTTTAAAGCGTGCACTTGATGAGATTAAGAATGACTACGATTTTATTATTATCGATTGTCCGCCATCGCTTGGATTATTAACAATCAATGCATTAACAGCTTCAGATGGTGTGTTAATTCCTGTACAATGTGAATATTACGCACTAGAAGGACTTAGTCAGCTATTATCGACAGTGCGTTTAGTACAAAAGCATTTAAATAAAGATCTCGTTATAGAGGGGGTACTATTAACAATGCTCGATGCACGTACAAATTTAGGTTTACAGGTTATTGAAGAGGTGAAAAAATATTTCCGTGATAAAGTATATAAAACGATTATTTCACGTAATGTTCGTTTAAGTGAAGCACCTAGTCATGGAAAGCCAATTATGTTATACGATCCAAAATCACGTGGGGCGGATACGTATTTAGAGTTAGCAAGGGAAGTGATTAAAAATGGCTAAGGGATTAGGTAAAGGAATCAGTGCATTTTTCCCGGAAGAATCGATTCATAGCGATAATAGGGTAGAATATGTTGCTGTGAGTAAACTGATTGTAAATCCGTTTCAGCCACGTAAAATCTTTAATGATGAAGCATTACAAGAGCTTGCAGAATCGATTAAAGAGCATGGAATTATTCAACCGATTGTTGTACGGAAAAAAGAGAAAAAATACGAAATTATTGCCGGTGAACGCCGTTTTCGTGCTGCTAAATTAGCCGGTTTAAAAGAAGTACCAGCCATCGTGAAAGAAATGACAGAGCAACAAATGATGGAAGTAGCAATTTTAGAAAACTTGCAACGTGAAGATTTAACACCGATTGAAGAGGCTGAAGCATATAGTAGCTTAATCGAGAATCTAAACTTCACACAAGACATGCTAGCGAAGCGTCTAGGAAAAAGTCGACCACATATTGCTAATCATATTCGCTTGCTCCAATTACCAGAAGATGTGCGTAAATTAATGAATGAAGGCGTCTTATCAATGGGGCATGGGCGTGCATTGTTAGGATTAAAAAATAAAGGACGTATTGCGGAAATTGCTCAAAAAGTAATTGCCCAAAACTTAAATGTTCGTCAATTAGAATCGCTTGTACATCAATTAAACGAAGGTGTTTCACATGAAACAAAGGAAAAAGTGAAAAAGGACGTTTTTTTACAAGCGACAGAGTCACAGCTACGTGATTACTTTGGGACAAGTGTCCAAGTTAAAAAACAAAAAAATAAAGGCAAAATTGAAATTGAGTTTTATTCGGAAGACGATTTGGAACGTATTTTAGACATTTTAAACGTTAAATTAGATTAGCGTAGGGCTCTCAAGCTGAGGGCCCTTTATTATTGAACGAGGAGCTTTTTCCATGGTTTTACTAGGGTCATTTTTAAATGCTTTATTTATAATAATAGGTGCGTTAATCGGCCGATTATTTCAAAATATACCGGAAAAAATAAAAGAGACGGCACTGTCCATTATTGGACTTGCTGTTGCAGTACTCGGTATTCAGATGGGGTTTGAAAGCGAGAATTTTATTATCGTCATTATTAGTTTAGTTGTTGGTGCAGTAATAGGTGAATGGCTTGATTTAGAACGCTTGTTTAACCGTTTTGGACAGTGGATTGAATCCAAATTATCGCGCGGAAAAGAAAGAAAAAGTAGCGGGTCCATTGCGGAAGGTTTTGTGACAGCATCGCTTATTTTTGTTATTGGTTCAATGGGTATTCTCGGTGCATTAGATAGTGGTATTCGAAATGACCATGATGTGCTTATTACAAAAGGAATTATTGACGGCTTTACATCGATTATTTTAGCATCCACATTAGGAATAGGTGTTTTATTATCTGCTTTTCCGGTATTTATTTATCAAGGTACAATTGCACTTTTTGCGGGTGTTATTAGCATGTACATTCCCGATGCTGCGCTCGATATGTTTATTCAAGAAATGACGGCAACAGGTGGCGTCATGATTATGGCTATTGGGCTTAATATTGCAGGCCTAACGAAAATTCGAGTAGCCAATTTGTTGCCGGGGATTGCGATAGTTGGTGTAATCGTTACGATATTGTTTGTTTTTCAGTAAATGGCGTTGCCAAGCGAGCGTTAAAGCACGGGCGATTGTCGTACTCATAGAATGTGTAATATGCAAACGCGTATTTTGTAACACCATTGCTTCCATAAAGCCACCAACGTTAACTACGCCTTTAATGGACAAGTTACCGATTGGTGGTAATTCTTTTTTTACAGCTCTTCCAGGATATAAAGAACCGTCTCGTACAATAATGGAACCAATGGAATCTTCCTCACCTAGGCATGCATCAACTGCAACAATAAATGGGTAAGGAGTACGTGTTTCTAGCTCAGCTTGTGTTTCTAATAAGTTAAGTGCATGTACAGGTTTTTCAAGTGTACCTAGCACTGTAAACGGAAATGCATAATCTTGTGTCAAATGATTACCTACTAATGGTCCTAGGGCGTCACCTGTTGAGCGGTCTGTACCGATACAACAAAAGATAAGCTGTTCATGATCAAAAGGAATATGTTGTACAAATAATTCACTTAGTTGCCAAACTGCACTCGTTTTTTCATAATGAATAACATAATGAAATGTTGAAGATTGTTGCATAAAATGACCTCACTTCCTCATGTAATCTGTTCGTGTTTCACGTGGAAATACGTTATATTTAGGCAGTATATTCAAAAATAAACATTGTTATACAAGAGGTGGTAAATTTGGAAGTA
>JBJEFO010000385.1:0-25091 GCA_051874135.1 Lysinibacillus sp. | reverse complement strand
GGGGCCGGGATTGCATCCGTTGCAGTAGCATTCGGTGCACAAAGCTTAGTAAAGGACTTCATTACAGGGTTCTTTATCGTTTTTGAAGATCAGTTTGGTGTCGGTGATTACATTAAACTGAACGGGGCAGAAGGTACGGTAGAAGAAATTGGCTTACGTACGACGAAAATTAAAGGAGCTTCGGGTGAGCAACATATCATTCCAAATGGCTCAATCGGTGCAATTGTGAACTATTCTGTAAATGATACATCCACATATATTGATTTTGTTGTACCAACAAACGTAGATATTACAGAAGTTGAGAAGAAAGTGGAGAAATACTTAAATCCATTAGTAGAGCAATATGAAGAACTGACAAGAACACCGCTACTAATGGGCGTACAAAATTTTACACCGGACGCTGTAACGCTACGTATTAAAATTGAGACAACTTCTATGCAACATGGCAAAATGGCTCGTATTATTCGCCGTGATTTAATGGAGTTACTTGAACAATATGGAGTTAAAGTAGACTAAGGGGGAAGTTAAATGGAACCAAAAAAATTTGAGTTACATGACATTGTGGAAATGAAAAAACAACATCCATGTGGAACGAATGCGTGGAAAATTATTCGAATGGGTGCGGACATTCGTATTAAATGTGAAGGGTGTGGTCATAGCGTTATGATTCCACGCCGTGAGTTTGAAAAGAAGATGAAAAAGGTTATTCAATCAGCAAGCGAAGCAAATTAGACTTTTTTATAGCAACTATCTATAATAGATAAGGTTATACAAAAGAGAAAATTACTTACTGAACATAGAAAGGTCGTGTCCATTTATGGCATTAACAGCTGGTATCGTCGGTTTACCTAACGTTGGTAAGTCAACGTTATTCAATGCAATTACAAAGGCAGGGGCACTTGCTGCTAACTATCCATTCGCAACAATCGAACCAAACGTAGGAAGCGTAACAGTTCCAGACGAGCGTTTAGAAAAATTAACAGAGCTAGTAACACCAAAGAAAACAGTACCAACAACATTTGAATTTACAGATATCGCGGGTATCGTAAAAGGTGCGTCTACAGGTGAAGGTTTAGGGAACAAATTCTTATCTCATATCCGTGAAGTAGACGCAATTTGCCAAGTAGTACGTTGTTTTGAAGATGAAAACATCACGCACGTAGCAGGTACAGTAAACCCAATTGATGACATCGAAGTAATTAACTTAGAGCTTATTTTAGCGGACATGGAATCAGTAGACAAACGTTTACAACGTGTAGCAAAAATGGCGAAGCAAAAAGATAAAGAAGCAATGGTGGAAGAGCCAATTCTTCAAAAAATTAAAGAAGTATTAGAAGCTGAAAAGCCAGCACGCGCGGCTGATTTATCAGATGACGAGAAAAAAGTTATCAAAGGTCTTCACCTATTAACAATTAAGCCAATGCTTTACGTAGCAAACGTGTCTGAAGATGAGGTTGCTGACCCATCTGCAAACAAATACGTGAAAATGGTACAAGAGTACGCGGCTGCTGAGGGAGCACAAGTAATTACTGTATGTGCAAAAATCGAAGAAGAAATTTCTGAGCTAGAAGATGACGAGAAAAAAGAATTTTTAGCTGAGCTAGGTATTCCTGAATCAGGCTTAGATCAATTAATTAAAGCTTCTTATAGCTTATTAGGTTTAGCGACATACTTCACTGCTGGTGTACAAGAAGTTCGTGCTTGGACGTTCCGCAAAGGTATGAAAGCACCGCAATGTGCAGGCATTATCCACTCTGATTTCGAGCGCGGCTTCATCCGTGCAGAAACGGTAGCATTTGACGACTTAGTAGCGTACGGTTCAAAACCAGCCGCAAAAGAAGCGGGTCGTGTGCGTGCAGAAGGTAAAGAATACGTTGTACAAGACGGCGACGTAATGGAATTTTTATTCAACGTGTAAAATTGAAATAGTAACAGCCGATTCGCATTATGTGAATCGGCTGTTTTAGTCTACATAAACGTATAATTTAGGTTCCTTTGGGTCATCTTCGATTGATGCATCTTTCGGAAATTTCCGTAGCTCTTTATACATGGTAAAATCACCAACTGCACCAGCAATTAAAAATGCACCTACTAAAATAATTAAGTTACTATTTACATAAAACCCGATAAGTGTAGGGATGACGCCGGTTATCCAAAATGGAAGTAAAAGTGCCTTTTTCATACCGCTATTTGAAATACGCTCTGTAGTTGTCGCATAAGCCAGCCCTTTTTGTAAATCCACACCATAGGATAATGAGCTAAAGGGCGCCCTTCCAAAAATAACGAAGCCAATTAGATGACACGCTTCATGTAAAACAATTAGCACAAGATAGGCAATAGAAAAATAGAAGATGGATAAAATACTTGAGCCAATTGAAAAATCGAAATGTTGTGGTTGCAAAGTAATATTAATTATCAAAAATAAAATACTTAAAGTAATTGTCCAAATAATGTTTTGTTTAACGAGTTTATGGATGTCCAATTCAATAATATATGGCTGCATAATAGGCCTCCCTTATAGAGGAAATTATAAGTGTAAAAGCTTGAAAAAGGAAATAAAGATGATATAATAAGAACATACATTCGTAAAAAGAGTCTCGCATTGTTTAGTATTTTAAACTTGAATGTAGAGTATTCCTATGTTACAATTCATTGATGTGAGTAATACAAGTTACTTGCTCCTTGCTCCCTGCAAAGACAGGAGAGCCCAAGTCCATAAGGAGGTGCAAAATAGATGAGAAAGTATGAATTAATGTACATCATTCGCCCAAACATTGAAGATGAAGCGAAAAAAGCTTTAGTAGCTCGTTTCGATGAAATCTTAACTTCAAACGGCGCTGAAATCATCGAGTCTAAAGAGTGGGGCAAACGCCGCCTTGCTTACGAAATCAACGACTTCCGCGAAGGTTTCTACCAAATCGTGAAAGTAAACGCTGGTTCTCAAGCAATCGATGAGTACACTCGTTTAGCTAACATCAGCGAAGACATTATCCGTCACATCGCTGTTCGTCAAGAAGAAAAATAATTTTTAAACAAAAAGCTGAAAAAGAGGAGGTTGAATACTGATGATTAACCGTGTCGTATTAGTTGGAAGACTAACGAAGGATCCTGAGCTTCGTTATACGCCTAGTGGGGTTCCGATGGCTCGTTTTACAGTCGCTGTAAACCGTACATTCTCGAACCAACAAGGAGAAAAAGAAGCTGACTTCATCGGTTGTATTGCTTGGCGCAAGCAAGCTGAAAACTTAGCAAACTTCATGAGAAAAGGAAGTTTGATTGGAGTAGAAGGTCGTATTCAAACGGGCAGCTATGAAGGACAAGATGGTAAGCGCGTATACACAACAGATGTTGTCGCAGACTCTGTGCAGTTCTTAGAACCACGTGGCGGCGGTAACATGCAACAAGGTATGCCAAATCCGCAATATAGCGGTGGACAAAACTTTGGAGGCGGTCAGCCTACTTATAATAACCCACCACAACAGCAATTTGGTGGCGCACCGCAACAGGATTTTGGTTATCAACAACCAGCTCAACCGCCTCAAAATCAGCAAAACTATACACGTATGGATGAAGATCCGTTTGCAAATAGCAAAGGACCAATCGAAGTTTCAGAAGATGATTTACCATTCTAATACTCGACATCCGATTAAAAACTAATTAAAGGAGGACAACGCTAATGGCACCACGTCGCGGAGGCCGCAAACGCCGTAAAGTTTGCTACTTCACTTCAAACAACATTACGCACATCGACTACAAAGATGTAGATCTTTTAAAGAAATTCATCTCTGAGCGCGGTAAAATTTTACCACGTCGCGTAACAGGTACTTCTGCTAAATACCAACGTAAGCTAACTTCAGCTATCAAAGTTTCACGTATTATGGCATTATTACCATTCGTTGCTGAAGATAAATAAAACCCAGAAATCCGGTGAAATCATTTTGATTTTATCGGATTTTTTTGTGGACTAAAAAGTATAATTTTACCCCGCATTAACGGGCAGTAAGACTCCCACCTCAAGGCTTTTGGAAACCTGCGAAGCGTAGGTGGGAGATCAACTGCCCGTAAAAGCCCGATTGGTTAGGCCAACAGGACGTTGGTCACTCAGGCGTTATCACACGACGTGATGTTCTTAGCCTGAGTTCCTTTATAAATCAGTGGGGGATGAGGAAAACCCCCACTGATTGAAGTTTCACTTTATTGATATAAGCTAACATAATACCTTCTGCTATTTTGACATAGCGTATTTTCTGAGCTGATTTGGATAGATTATATATCCTTTTTCCTGCTAAAAAGCAATCATCTGTTCTACTTCGATTTTTGTTTGTATACGTAAAAGATGATACAATAGAAAAGATGAAAAAGTTTTTTTGACTGATCAAAAGGAAGGTTTTTATGCCAAATAATCAAACAAAAGCAATAACGCAAGGTGCTATGATGATCGCGTTATTTTTAGTATTAATTGCCCTTGCTTACTATGTACCGGTTATAAGTATTATGGCATTTTTTGTCGCTCCTTTACCACTTGCTTGGTATAGTGCAACATATAATCGTAATAGCTCTGTCGGTGTTGCGATTGTGGCCATTATAGCTAGTCTATTTATAGGGAATATACTTATTCTCCCATTTTCCCTTATTTTAGCTGCAACAGGGTTTATTATTGGAGATTGCTTGCGTCAAAAGAAAAGCAAAATTTATTTATTTTTAGCGACTGGAACGGCGATTCTACTAACGTTTGCTGTTCAATATATGGTGCTTGTACGTTTCTTTAACGTCGATTTTATTGAACAAAGTTTGACGTTAGCCCGTGAATCATATGAAAAAGCCTTTGAATATTCCGCTAGTATCACAGGTCAAGAAGTACCAAAAGAGCAGATGCTACAAATGTTTAAGACGCTAGAATTTACAATGCCATCAAGCATTACAATATCAGTATTTGCGTTAGCCTTTATTATGATTGCAGTTATATTGCCGATTTTAAAACGATTAAAAGTAGAAGTACCAAAATTTGCACCGTTCCGCGATATGCGTTTACCACGTGCTATACTATGGTATTACTTAATCGTTTTATCGATTAATTTATTCGTGCAACCTGAGTTCGGTACGGCACTTTATGTCGTTATACTGAATTTATCAATGATTCTTTGGGTATTGTTAACGTTGCAAGGGATATCGTTTATCCACTATACAATTGATGCATTTAATTACCCAACATTTTTAAAGGTATTAGCAACAATACTGGCAATTCCTTTATATTCCTTTGTCGTCTTGATAGGTATTATTGATTTAGGCTTTAACTTACGTGATTGGGTTAAAGACAAGAGTGAAAAATAGGGAGCTGATCAAAATGGGTATTTTCAGGAAGCGCATCATCCGATATCCGCTTTTGTATTTGTCGATTTTATCGATAATTACAGCTGCCTTACTATGTGTTGTAAACATTTGGATTGGAATCGTATATATAGTAGTTGCAAGCGCACTATTATACTACGGCTGGACGGTTGAAAAAATCACCTATGTAGAAACGGAAAAATATATTGAATCCCTCTCTTTTCGTATGAAAAAGGTAGGAGAAGAAGCGTTTTTACACATGCCAGTGGGGATTTTGCTAATCGATGATGAGTATAAAGTTGAATGGGCAAACCCTTTTATGCTAAATGCAACAAATGCAGAAAGCTTGATAGGAGAAAATATTTTTGAATTGTCCAAGGGGCTAGCGAGTATTGCAAAGCCTGAGGAATTACGTCAAACAACGGTAACAATCGGCGAGCGTAAATATCGCGTTTATTCAAAGCCCGAAGAGAAGCTGTTATATTTCTTTGATGTGACAGAGCAATTAGAAATTGAGACGCAATACTTTGCTGATCGTACTGTAATTGCAATTTTGTTTATCGATAACTATGACGAGATTACACAACCAATGGATGACCAAATGCGTGGTATTACGAACTCAACGATAACGTCAATTATTAATGAATGGGCGGCTCAATATGGCATTTTCGTTAAACGTGTTTCATCAGACCGATTTTTAGCAGTATTAAATGAATCAATTTTAACGGAATTGGAGCAGAAGAAATTTTCAATTTTAGATGATATTCGTGAAAAAACATTACAGAAAAATTTATCGCTCACATTAAGTATTGGTGTTGGAGCGGGTACACCATCATTAACGGAGCTTGGAGAGCTTGCGCAATCTAGTTTAGATTTAGTGCTTGGGCGCGGGGGCGATCAAGTAGCTATTAAGCAACCAGATGGCAAATTACGATTCTATGGTGGTAAAACAAACCCTGTAGAAAAGCGTACGCGTGTACGTGCACGCGTCATTTCTCATGCGCTTCGGGATCTCATTCAGGAAAGTGATCAAGTATTTGTGATGGGGCATAAAAATCCTGATATGGATTCCCTTGGAGCGGCTATTGGTGTGCGTAAGATGGCTGAAATGAACAATGTAGATGGCTATGTTATATTAAACTTCCATGAACTAAATGGGAGTGTTCATCGCCTAATGGATGAAATTAAAAGTAAATCGGGCTTCTATGATAAGTTCATTTCTTCAGATGAAGCATTATCAATGATGACGCATAAATCATTGCTTGTTATTGTTGATACACATAAACCAGCGATGGTTATTGATAGCCGTTTATTTAATCGTACGGAAAAAGTAGTTGTAATCGATCATCATCGTCGAGGTGAAGAATTTATCGATAGCCCGACGCTTGTCTACATGGAGCCTTATGCTTCCTCAACAGCTGAACTTGTTACAGAACTACTAGAGTATCAGCCTAAAAATGCTAAAATTACAAGCTTAGAAGCGACGTCGCTATTATCTGGTATCATTGTTGATACGAAAAGCTTTACATTACGTACAGGAGCCCGCACGTTTGAAGCGGCATCTTATCTTCGTACACATGGGGCGGATACAATTTTAATTCAACGCCTATTGAAAGAAGATATAGATACGTATATCGAGCGTTCAAAGCTAGTGCAAACTGTAAAATTCATAAAACCGGGTATAGCAATTGCTCACGGTGAAGATAACCGAATTTATGATCCAGTGCTCATTGCACAAACCGCAGATATTTTACTTACGATGAAGGATGTAGCGGCATCGTTTGTTATTGCACATAGGCAAGACGGTCTAATTGGTATTAGTGCCCGTTCACTTGGTGACATTAACGTACAACTTGTTATGGAGAAGCTTGGTGGTGGCGGTCATTTAACAAACGCCGCAACCCAAATGGAAGCAAACTCTATTGATGAAGTGAAAGGGTATTTAACGAATGCTATTATAGAAGTATTAGAAGGGAGCAATGAACAATGAAAGTAGTATTTTTAAAAGACGTTAAAGGTAAAGGAAAAAAAGGTGAAATTAAAGAGGTAGCAGAAGGATATGGACGCAACTTTTTAATTAAAAATGGCTATGCAAAAGAGGCAACAAACCAAGCATTAAGTGAATTACAAGGTCAAAAACGCTTAGCAGAAAAAAATGCTGCAGCAGAGTTACAAGCAGCAAAAGATTTAAAAGAGCGTATTGAGCAGTTAGAAGTAACAATTAAAGCAAAATCAGGTGAAGGTGGTCGCCTATTTGGTGCCGTTTCAACAAAACAAATTGCCGATTCGTTACAAAAAGCACACGGTATTAAAATTGACAAACGTAAAATGGAATGTGAAGGTATCCGTTCACTTGGATACACAAATGTACCAGTGAAGCTTCACCAAGAAGTGAAGGCAACTTTAAAAGTGCATGTAATTGCAGAGTAAGGAGTAGACAACAATGAACGAATCCATGATGGACCGCGTTCCACCGCATAACCATGAAGCTGAGCAATCGGTTATCGGTGCTATCTTCCTTGAGCCACAAGCACTTATTACAGCGTCTGAAATATTAATGCCAGATGATTTCTATCGTACTGCTCATCAGAAAATTTTCCAGACGATGATACGCTTGAGCGATCAAGGAAAGGCGATAGATGTTGTAACAGTGACAGAAGAGCTTTCTGCAAAGAAAGAGCTTGAGGATGTAGGCGGGCTTTCGTATTTATCGGAGCTTGCAAACGCAGTACCAACAGCAGCGAATATTGCACATTATGCTAAAATTGTTGAAGAAAAAGCATTATTGCGCCGTTTAATTCGTACTGCTACTAAAATAGTAGAAGATGGTTATACACGTGAAGACGAAGTAGAGGTACTTTTATCAGAAGCTGAAAAGAAAATGATGGAAGTAGCTAATCGTAAAAATGCGGGGGACTTCAAGCACGTAAAAGATGTACTTGTTCAAACATATGATAACATCGAACAATTGCAATTTCGTGAAGGTGATGTAACAGGTATTCCAACGGGCTTCCGTGATTTAGACCGTATAACGGCAGGTTTCCAACGAAATGATTTAATTATCGTAGCAGCACGTCCTTCTGTAGGGAAAACAGCCTTTGCCTTAAACATTGCGCAAAGTGTTGCTGTAAAGGCACGGGAAAATGTAGCGATTTTCTCATTAGAGATGGGTGCTGATCAGCTTGTTATGCGTATGCTATGTGCAGAAGGAAATATTGATGCACAGGTGTTACGTACAGGTGCCCTTCAAGAAGAAGATTGGCGCAAACTGACGATTGCGATGGGAAGTTTATCAAATGCCGGTATTTTCATCGATGATACGCCAGGTGTGCGTGTGAATGAGATTCGTGCAAAATGCCGCCGTTTAGCTCAAGAGCATGGATTAGGGATGATTTTAATCGATTACTTACAGCTTATTCAAGGTAGTGGTAAGCCAGGCGAGAACCGTCAGCAGGAAGTATCGGAAATTTCCCGTTCATTAAAGGGATTAGCCCGTGAGTTAAAAGTGCCAGTTATTGCACTATCGCAGCTATCCCGTGGTGTAGAGCAACGACAGGATAAGCGCCCAATGATGAGTGACTTACGTGAATCTGGAAGTATTGAGCAAGATGCTGACATTGTCGCGTTCCTTTACCGTGATGATTATTATGATAAAGAGTCTGAAAGTAAGAACCAGATTGAAATTATTTTAGCAAAGCAACGTAACGGTCCAACAGGTACGGTTACACTAGCATTTAAGAAAGAATATAATAAGTTTTTAGATGTCGATTGGTCACAAATTCAACCACCAGCTGAGTAATCTAAAATAATATAAATTTGATAAACACGAACAATATGAATCTTACATGATTTATACGTTCGTGTTTTTTCATTGACTTGAGTGAAATATGATTGTTACAATAAAGTAGTTCGAGAAAGAGCGAACAATCGTCTTTGGAGGTGCAAATATGTCATCAGTTGTTGTTGTAGGTACACAATGGGGAGATGAAGGAAAAGGTAAAATCACAGACTTCCTCTCTAAGAAGGCAGATATTATTGCTCGTTTTGCAGGTGGAGATAACGCAGGTCATACAATTAAATTTGGCGGCGAAACATATAAACTACACTTAATTCCATCAGGTATTTTCTATCAAGATAAAATTTCTGTTATGGGAAATGGATTAGTAATTAATCCTAAATCATTAGTTACAGAACTTAAAGGATTACAGGATCGCGGTATTGATACGTCAAACTTACGTATTTCAAACCGTGCACATATTATTCTTCCTTACCATATTCACCAAGATAAAGTTGAAGAAGAAGCACGCGGTGAACAAAAAATCGGTACAACATGTAAAGGAATCGGTCCTTGCTACCAAGATAAAGTAGCCCGTATCGGTATTCGCGTTGCGGATTTATTAGATAAAGAAGTTTTTGAACAAAAACTACGCGCCAATTTGGAATTAAAAAATAGATTATTTGAGAAGTTTTATGAAGTAGAAGGTATTCCGTTCGAAGATATTTTTGAGGAATACTACAGCTATGGTCAAGAAATTGCCCAGTACGTAACAGATACATCAAAAATTTTAAATGATGTATTAGATGAAGGTGGTCGTGTACTATTTGAAGGTGCACAAGGTGTCATGTTAGATATTGACCAAGGAACATATCCTTTCGTTACATCATCAAATCCAGTTGCAGGAGGCGTTGCGATTGGTGCTGGTGTTGGTCCATCAAAAGTTTCTCGAGTTGTTGGTGTAAGTAAGGCATATACATCGCGAGTTGGTGATGGTCCGTTCCCAACAGAGCTATTTGATGAAGTTGGTCACCGTATCCGTGAAGTTGGCCGTGAATATGGTACGACAACAGGGCGCCCACGTCGTGTAGGATGGTTTGATACAGTTGTTGTGCGTCACTCACGCCGTGTTTCTGGTATTACGGATTTAGCATTAAACTCAATCGATGTATTATCAGGCTTAGAAACAGTAAAAATTTGTACAGCCTATGAGTATAACGGTGAGATCATTACAGAGTATCCTGCAAACCTACACATCATTGAACAATGTAAGCCAGTTTATGAAGAACTACCAGGCTGGAGCGAGGATATTACAGGTGTACGTTCATTAGATGAGTTGCCAGAAAATGCTCGTCGTTATGTAGAGCGTATTGTTGAACTTACAGGTATTCAATTAATGACATTTTCTGTAGGTCCAGCACGCGAGCAGACAAATGTAGTAAATGCTATTTGGGAATAGTACTATAAACTCCTTAGGAAATGAATTTTCTTAAGGAGTTTTTTATATTTAAATCGAAAATGTAACAATTGCAATATAGAAATAAAATTTGTAAAACTTTTAAAGGTGATATAGCTATAGAAGCCTTTCATTTTATAGAAATAAAAATCTTAAAAGTATATTTTTTAGCATATTAAATGAATTATTGGAATAGATAGGGAAGAATATATGAGAAATAATACAATTTCATTACAAATCGCATAATACCTTCAATCTAGAAATCTTGTATGGTACATTATAAAAGTGTGAATTTTAGAATGAAATGCTATATTATACAGGTGATATAGATTTTGGAAGGGGCTTTATCATGAGTTCGAAGGAAATTGCGAAATTAAAGCAACCAAGCTTTTTAGAACGTTTTAAAGCTAATGGTGTGAAAATCACAATTGTCGCTGCTGTACTATCGACTGTGACGTTCAATCTAGGTTTCGCAAAAGAAAATCAAAAAGAAGATTTAAATGAAATATATCATATTTATAATGGCAATGAATATATCGGAGCAGTATCTAATCAAGAAAAGATTGATGAAATTATAGAAGAGAAAAACGAAGAAGCTAGTCTTCAATATTCAAATCTTTCTATTGAAGCTGGTTCTAATATTACTGTAGTACCAGAACAAGTATTTACAGTTAATGTGAATCAAGAAGAGGCTATTGAAAAATTAGTAAATGCTTTAGAAGTCGAAGCAGATGCACATGCATTCATGGTAAATGGAGAACCTGTTGCTTATTTAAAAGATGCTAGTGACTATGAGAAAACAATCAATTTATTAAAGCTTCAATATGTATCGCAGCAAGAGCTAGATGCATTGAATAATAGCAATACAACTGAACAACTACCATTAACTGAAAATAACCAAACGCGAGTAACTGAAGTGTCCTTGATAGAAACAGTTGCAGGTGAAGCGACAAAAGTAAATCCACAAGAAATCCTTACACCTGAGCAAGCTGTTGAACTATTAAAATCGGGTACATTAGAAAAAGAAGTGTATCATGTACAACAAGGTGATGTATTAGGATCAATCGCAAAAGCACACGGTTTAAAGTTAGAAGAATTGCTAGCATTAAATCCGGGGATATCAGAAACATCACTATTAAAAATTGACCAACCATTAAACGTTACTGTAGCGAAACCGCTTGTAACAGTAAAAGTAGTAATGGAGAAATTTAAAGTAGAGAACATCGATTTCCAAAAAGTAACTGAAAAAGACTCGAACATGCTAAAAGGTGAGTCAAAAGTGAAACAAGAGGGTAAAGCAGGTCAAAAAGAGGTGCTTTACACAATCACTTCTGAAAGTGGCGTTCGAACGGACAAACAAGTTACAAACGAAGTCGTAATAGCAGAACCAGTAGATTATATTGAAGTAATTGGAACGAAAGTAATCCCATCCCGTGGAACAGGTACATTTACATGGCCTACAGTAGGTGGCTATATTTCAAGTCCTATGGGCGAACGTTGGGGTTCATATCACCGTGGAATTGATATTGCACGTCCATCTAATTATACACTTAAAGCGGCTGACAATGGTGTCGTAACATTTGCAGGTTGGGATGGCTCATACGGGAATAAAGTTGTAATTAACCATAATAACGGTTATGAAACAGTTTATGCCCACTTATCTTCAATTGGTGTATCAGTAGGACAAGTTGTAGCGCAAGGCTCAAAGATTGGTGTAATGGGCTCAACAGGTAATTCAACAGGTACCCATTTACACTTTGAAGTTCTAAAAAATGGTTCATTAGTCAATCCACTATCTGTATTAAAATAATAATCCCAAGGCAGTCCGTTAGTTCGGGCTGCCTTTTTTATTTTTAGGAATAAAGGAAAAGATAGATGAGGCAATGTCATGTAATAACATACTAACAAGAGAGTAACCGTATATATGAAGTAGGGTCATTTACTAAATAAATATTTCCTAAGAAATATTTATTGGGCTATACAAGTTTGATGCATGGAACAGCAAAGCGTGATAGAGTAAGGATTAGATGAGCAAAGACTATTACAATGCGAAAGGGAGATTTATATATGAGTAAAACAATTTTAGTTGTAGACGATGAGAAGCCAATCGCAGATATTTTACAATTCAATTTAATTAAAGAAGGATATACTGTTATTTGTGCATATGATGGTGAAGAAGCTTTAGAAAAAGTAGAAGAGCAACAACCAGATTTAATGCTTTTAGATATAATGCTACCTAAACGAGATGGGATGGAAGTTTGTCGCGAAATTCGTAAAAAATATGACTTCCCGATCATTATGTTAACAGCCAAAGGATCAGAAATTGATAAAGTTTTAGGACTTGAAATGGGTGCGGACGATTATGTAACAAAACCATTTAGTACACGTGAGTTAATTGCTCGTGTGAAGGCTAATATGCGTCGTTTAAATGTAGTAGCACAGGCAGAAGAGCCGGTAGAAGAGTCAAATAATATTACAATTGGCTCATTAACAATTCAACCGGACGCTTACTTAGTATTAAAGCGCGGTGAAACGATTGAATTGACACATCGTGAGTTCGAATTGTTACATTATTTAGCAAAACATATTGGACAAGTAATGACACGTGAACACTTATTACAAACTGTCTGGGGCTATGATTATTTTGGTGATGTGCGAACAGTTGACGTAACAATTCGCCGATTACGTGAGAAAATTGAAGATAATCCAAGTCATCCAACATGGATTGTAACGAGACGAGGTGTAGGGTATTACTTACGAAATCCTGAACAGGAGTAGAACTACATGCAAAAAGTAAGTTTTTTTAAATCAATTCACGTAAAACTCGTATTAATTTATATCCTATTAATTATTATAGCAATCCAAATTATTGGTATCTACTTCTCCAAAGAACTAGAAGAGAGCTTAAAAGAAAACTTTGAAGAATCGATTTCTCAACGTATTGATTTAGTACAATACAGCATCCGAGAAGAAATTTTAAAGGAACGCGACGAAACAATGCCGCCACTGGAAATAAGTTTGAACTCGATATTACGTGAATTTTCAGGTGGAGACATTAATGAAATTCGCGTAATTGATATTCGTAATCGTATTTTAGCAACGTCAGATTCGAGTAATCAATCACTGATTGGTCAAAAATCAAATGATGATATCGTACGCAAAGCTATGTCTACTCAAACACCTCATGACATCATTGCACTTGACCAAGATAGTTTAAACCGCGTGTGGGTATTAGCAACACCTATTTTAGATACAGTTGATGGTGAAGTAATTGGAGCAATCTACATTGAATCAGATATTGAAAAAATCTTTAAGCAACTAAATGAAATTAATCGTATATTTGCAGTTGGGACAGTTATGGCACTTGTCATTACCGCTATTTTAGGAATTCTTGTAGCACGTACAATTACACGTCCAATTTCTGATATGCGTCGTCAAGCACAGGCAATGACAAAAGGGAATTTTGCCCGAAAGGTTCGTGTTTATGGGACCGACGAAATTGGGCAGCTAGCGATTGCATTTAATAATTTAACGAACCGATTACAAGAATCACAGTCGACAACAGAAGCGGAACGCCGTAAATTAGCGAGTGTTCTTAGTAATATGACAGATGGCGTTATCGCAACGGACCGGAAAGGGCGCATTATTTTAATTAATGATCCTGCACTTAGCTTGTTGCACGTTACACGTGAAACAACGTTAAACCGTCCAATTGCTTCTGTACTAGGTATCGATCAAGATTATAGCTTTGAAGACTTAATTTATATGCAGGATTCGGTGAACTTGAACTTTAGTACATCAGATGTACCGTATATATTACGTGCAAATTTCTCTGTTATTCAAAAGGAAACAGGTTTTGTAAATGGTCTTATTACGGTGTTACATGATATTACGGAGCAAGAGAAGATTGATATGGAACGTCGTGAATTTGTAGCTAACGTATCCCATGAGTTGCGCACACCGCTAACTACAATGCGGAGTTACTTAGAAGCATTAGCAGATGGCGCATGGCAAGATGAAAACATCGCACCGCATTTTTTACACGTAACACAAACAGAAACAGAGCGTATGATTCGCTTAGTAAATGATTTGTTACAACTTTCTAAAATGGATAGTAATGAATATGAGCTGAACTTCGAGTTTGTTGAATTCAATAAGTTTTTTGAACGTATTATCGATCGTTTTGAAATGTCAAAATCACAAAATGTTGAATTTATACGTTTATTGCCAGAGACAAGTTATTTTGTTGAAATTGATACGGATAAGTTAACACAAGTAATCGATAATATCATTTCAAATGCATTGAAATATTCTCCTGATGGTGGGAATATTCGCTTTGGGTTTACCGTCCATGACAATATGTTAAAAGTAATGATTTCTGATGATGGTATGGGTATTCCAAAGGAAAATGTAGGGCGTATTTTTGACCGTTTTTATCGTGTAGATCGTGCACGTGCACGTTCGATGGGTGGGACAGGTCTTGGTCTTGCAATTGCACGTGAAATGATTGAAGCACATGGTGGGAAGATATGGGCAGAAAGCGAAGAAGGAGTAGGTACAACCATTTTCTTCACACTTCCATTTGAGTTAGATGAAGCGGGGGATTGGGAATGAAATATATAGAACCGATTAAATCGTTAATATTATTCTTTCTAGTCCTTATGAGCTTAGTGTTAACATTTATGATTTGGAGCTATAAACCTGATTATCCATTTACAGAAGATCCACAGGTGGACAGTATTTTAATAGGTGATACAAAAAAAATATCTGATATTATTAAGCCGTACCGAATGCTTTTTTCAACGGAAGAAGGTTTTTCGGGGACGGTATCCACAACAGCAATTGATCCGGTCATGCAGCATTTTAATGAGTTAAAGGCTAAAAATTTTACGTTTGTTAATGCAAGTTTGTCAGCCGAGAAAGTGAATGAAATGGTACGTGTGCCTAACCGTATGACAATGTTTTTCCAAAGTGATATACCAATTCAAACTTTTCAAAGTGTATTATCTGTAGAAGAAACGGAATTTAATGAAGTAGTCTTTAATCGGCTCATTATGGATTGGAATACAGTTAATGAAACACAACAAGTACAAGTATTTTTCATTAGCACAAGTAATGAAACCGTGTATCGCATGGATATAGAGATTGAGGATAAAGCCGAATTTAATGAGTTATTTATTGTGCAGCCGAAAAATTATTTAAAATATGTGGAACAATCACGTGAAAATAATTTATCACTTTATGTATTAGCAGAACCATTCGAAGCAAATCAGTATACGTATTACACTATTGAACGACCAGAATTGTTTAAAAATCTACTACTTGAAGATACAAACGTTGTACACAAAACAGTAGAAGGAGCGTGGGAGAAATATAGGGGTACTATGTCTGAATTAAAACTTAATACAGAAACGAAAATTATGAACTACGTTGACCCAACGGCAGAAAGTATTTCAGCGATAACACCATATGACTTATTGGCATATTCCTTTGACTTTGTTAATGAACATGGCGGATTTACAGACGATTATCGCTTTGCTTCGATGAATTTGCAAAGACATGTTGTAGAATATCAGTTATATTTACAAGGTTATCCGGTATTTAATTCGAAGGAATTAACACGTATTTCTACAACGTGGGGGGAGGACAGTATTTACCGCTACAGCCGTCCGTATTATTTACTAGATTTCGATTTAGAGAACGAAGTGACATCAAAAGAGTTAGATTCAGGTGTTGATATGGTTCATTATATTGAAAGGCATACAGAGCTTGATTTATCAAAAATAGATGATATTGTTATTGGCTATGATTTAATTCAAAACTCCGATTCTCGTCTATTTAGATTAGAGCCGAGCTGGTTTGCGATTACAGGCAATACAGGTAAACGTATACCAACCGAGTGGATTAGAGGTGATGAATATGGATTGGAGTAAAACAAAGTCTATATTCATTGGTGTATTTTTAATTTTAAATGTGTTTCTGTACTCACAATATTTAAATACCTATAACGAGGCACAAAAGTTAGAGCTACTCGGTACAAGTACTGATATTGAAGAGCGGTTAAAGGAAGAAAATATTACGTATGCTACCTTAGCTGAGAATATCGAAACAGCTCCTTATATATCAGCGAAGGTAAAAAAATATTCTTTAGATGAGCTACCTAAAAATAGCAATCAAAACTATTCATTACTAGGTGATGATAAACTTGTAGTGACATTTAAAGCACCGATTAAACTCGTTAGCACAAAGCAAGCCGCTCCGTTAAATGATTTTTTACGGCAATATGTTTATGAGGGGCAATCGTTTGAATTATGGGGGATTGATGAGGAAGCACGTACCGCTACTTTCTTCCAGCACATTAATGGCCGTGTATTGTATTACAATGAAAACGGTAAAGTAAAAATCTACTGGAATGAAAATGGCGAAGTATTTAAGTATGAGCAATCGATGCTAGAAAATATAGAAGAGATTAAGCAGAATGAATCAATACTGCCACCTCTCCAAGTATTACAAACGCTTTATGCGAAAAATTTATTGAAACCAGATTCACATATTACAACAGTGAAGCTAGGCTATTCAACACTCATACAAATAACACCACAAGTACTTACCCCTACATGGAAAGTCCGTGTACGAGTAGCTGACGGTGAAGAAGAACAATACTTTGTCAATGCTATAGACGGGAAAGTAATTGACATTACCCAAGATATACAAGAGGTTGAAGAAGAATAGAGGAGTTAGAACGATGCAATTTAGTGTTTTGGCAAGCGGAAGTACAGGAAATGCTGTATATGTAGAAAATGATGAGCACGCCTTTTTAGTTGATGTCGGTTTAAGCGGCAAAAAGATGGAAGAGCTATTTGCGAAAATTGACCGTGATATGAAAAAGCTAACAGGTTTACTTGTGACACATGAACATAGTGATCACATTAAAGGACTTGGGGTTGTTGCGCGAAAGTATAACGTTCCGATATTCGCTAATGCTAAAACGTGGGAAGCAATGGATGGTCTTATTGGAAATATTCCGGTAGATTTACGTTTCCAATTTGATATGGAGACGACAAAATCATTTGGTTCATTGTCTATTGAATCATTTGCTGTTTCACATGATGCAGCAGACCCGATGTTTTATGTTTTTCATGAAAATGACCGCAAGCTAGCTGTCATTACAGATACAGGCTATGTTAGCGACCGGATGAAGGGACATATTCGTGGTGCAGATGCATTTGTCTTTGAAAGCAACCATGATGTAGGGATGCTTCAAATGGGAAGATATCCTTGGAATACGAAACGTCGTATTTTATCTGATGTTGGCCACGTATCAAATGAAGATGCAGCGGTTGCTATGAGTGAAGTTGTATTTGAAAAGCCAACACAAATTTATTTATCCCACTTAAGTAAAGACAATAACATGAAAGAATTAGCACGCATGAGTGTAACACAAACATTGCAATCATGTGGCATTATTGCTGGGGAATTCCTACATTTACATGATACAGATGCGAATGAACCAACAAAGCTTGTGACAGTATAATAAGAAAAGCACCATTAAATAAGCCTCACGTGTAATAACGTGAGGTTTTTTAAATGAGTTTTAAAAAATTTTCATGTAATTTTAATGTTTTTTGTGTAATTTATAAGTACAAAATATAAAAAAGGGGGACAACAAAATGGATGATAATCGAGATCCATCACATACACAGCTAACACCTCTACAAGAACGATTAAAACGTGAAGAAGAGGAACGCAATAAAAGACTAGCACAGAAAAAAGAAAAGGGTAAAGCAGGATATTTTATTAGCGGTTTATCAGGTGTCATCGTCGGCGCACTACTCATGTGGCTATTAATGCCGTCACTCGCTAATCAATTGCCAGGTTCAACGACAGAAATACAAGGGCAGTCAAGTTCAACAACCGGAATTAAACAAACTGCTACCGTTGTCACAACGGATGTGACAACGGCTGTTGAGAAAGTGTCAGAAGCTGTTGTTGGTATTTCTAATTATCAAGTCATTCAAAATTCATTAGGCGGTTTTTGGTTTGGCCAAGGTGGATTTAGCGGTACACAGCAAAACGAGCAGGAACAAGGTGAATTACAAGAAGCTGGTACAGGATCTGGTGTCGTATACAAGATTGAAAACGGTGAGGCCTATATTGTAACGAACCACCACGTAATTGAAGATGCAGAAAAGCTAGAAATTACATTAGCAGACGGCTCTAAAAAAGAAGCAACGCTAATAGGAAGCGATATTTGGACAGATTTAGCCGTTATTAAAGTCGATGCAGATGGTATTGAAACTGTTGCAAACTTCGGTGACTCAGAGGTGTTAAAACAAGGGGAAGCGGTGATTGCCATCGGTAACCCACTTGGTTTAGATTTTTATGGATCGGTAACAGTTGGGGTTATTTCAGGGACAAATCGAGCAGTACCAGTTGATTTAAATGGTGATGGTACAGAGGACTGGCAATCGGAAGTACTGCAAACTGATGCTGCGATTAATGGCGGCAACTCAGGTGGTGCCTTAGTCAATTTAAATGGTGATTTAATCGGTATTAACTCGATGAAAATTGCATCAGAGGCAGTAGAAGGTCTTGGATTTGCGATTCCGATTAACACAGTCATTCCAATTATTCAGCAGCTTGAAGGAAATGGACAGGTTGTACGTCCAGCAATGGGTGTTTCATTAATGGATTTAACAGATGTACCGGCATTCTATCAAGCACAAACGTTGCAACTACCGGAAGGCATTACGACAGGTGTTGTCGTAGCGGAAATTGTTAAAGGTTCTGCAGCGGAAGAAGCAGGTATGAAGCAGTATGATGTTATCTTTGAGATGGATGGCCAAACAATCGAGAGCGTTATTGATCTTCGTAAACACTTATATACGAAAACAGCAGTCGGTGAAACGTTAAACGTAAAAGTATACCGCGCGGGAAAAGTTGTTGAGTTGAATCTAATACTAAAAGAAAGTTCAACATAACTGTGGATAACCGAATAAAATTTTACACAACAAGTAGTGAAAGAAAGGCCTTTTCTTTCCTACTTGTTTTTTGTTTGTTACAATAGATTGTGGATAACATCAAACGAATTGTGAATAAGTTTGTGGGAATTTTAGAATAGTGGAGGATTAAAAATTTGAAAAAATACAGTTGCGAAAACCATATAGATCATGCATTAGACATGTTTGTTGCAGAGACGGGAGAGTTTCCAATTATGGATAAACTATCGGAGGAAGAAAAGTTATCCACAAAATGTTCCTATTGTGAAGAGCAAGCAACATATATTGTATCAAGTAAATAACTTTACACAATATATAGATTCCACCTGTTGATATGTGGATAACTTTTGTGGATAACATGTTTGTAAATGAAATGTGAAGGTGGATAAGTTGTGAATATTACCATCGTATCAGTTGGAAAATTAAAAGAAAAATATTTAAAAATGGGTATCGATGAATATGCAAAACGTTTAGGTAGCTATGCAAAGATCGATTTCGTGGAAGTGCCCGACGAAAAAGCACCAGAGCAATTATCCGATGCGGAAATGGAACTGGTTAAAAAGAAGGAAGGCGAGCGCATTTTAGCAAAAATCAACGACGGTACATACGTCATCGCCCTTGCCCTTGACGGCAAAATGAAAACAAGCGAACAAATGGCAGCCGACCTAGATGCACTCATGACCTATGGCAAAAGCAAAGTCGCCTTCATAATCGGCGGCTCACTCGGCCTACATGACGACGTTTTAAAACGCGCCGACGAAAAACTATGCTTCGGCAAAATGACCTTGCCACACCAGCTCATGAAACTTGTACTGGTCGAACAGATTTATAGAAGTTTTAGGATTATTAAGGGAGAACCGTATCATAAGTAAGTGCGGTTTTTTCAGAAATACAGAAATAGCATCATCCCCTATTGATAGGAGGGGGCTATTTTTTTAGATAGACATTTGTTGTATGAATGCTTGTTTTTGTTCTTGAAGTGTTAGTAGTCTCTGTTATTCTAAATAATTTTTTTGGAAATTTATTTGTAAATGAAAATTTACGTAGAACGAACTACTGCAAACAATTAAGATTACAAATTGAAAAACATGCAACCGAAAAGTAATGTTATTTCATAAAGATGGACATATTTAGTTTCCAAGCATTAGACTTTTAATAAAAGGTTGGAGAAAAATGAACAGTAACAAGTATAAAGATTATTTTACAAAAGACTATTTGATGGGGCCAAATTCGATACGACTTCTCGAGGAGCTCCTAGTTAAAAATCCAGATGCCATAACGGGTGGAACAATTCTTGATCTTGGCTGCGGTAAAGCACTAACATCGGTTTATATTGCCAATGAAACGAATGCAAATACGGTCTATGCAACAGATTTATGGATTTCTGCAACAGAAAATTGGGAAACAATACAAGAGTGGAAGCTTGAGGATAAAATGATCCCAATTCATGCGAACGCACTAGACTTACCTTTTGCGAATGATTTTTTTGATGCAATTGTGAGCATTGACTCTTACCATTATTACGGCTGTGAGGAAGAATTTTTTGCGAATAAAATGCTTCCCCTTTTAAAGAGTGGTGGGTACGCACTAATTAGTGTTCCTGGTTTGAAATCAGAGCTTGAACAAGTACCAGAGATGATGAATGAGTGGCTTGAAGATGCTGTTGATACTTTCCACAGTGCAAATTGGTGGGGAAAACATATTCAACAAGGCTGTGATGATTTAATCGAGGTGACGGTATATGAATCGGATCAATTCGAAGCGTGTTGGCAGGACTGGATAAATACGGGGAACGAATATGCGTTAAATGATGCGAAATTTTTAAACCGTGGCTTAAATGAGTTATTAAACTTTGTCATGATTGTTGTTCGTAAAAAATAGTAACCGTTCAACAAATATAAAAAACATAAATGCTTTTAATGACATGCTTCCCAGTTTGCGAGAACAGCTTTTTTTAGAATGGACATATAACCCAAATGCCATAGCAGGTAATACATTAACAATTAATGAAACAAAAGTTGTACTTAAGGGTATTACTGTCAGTGGTAAAATGATGCGAGAACATCGCAATTTAAAATCGCACTTAACTACATTACGCAGAACCGTATCATAAATAGATACGGTTTTCTATTCGGCGTCATTAATCTCGTAAAATAATTGTTTACGTGCCTGTGTAATAACCCCTACAAATCAGTTTTTGAAAATACCAGATGAAGGGTAAAAAATGTAATAGCGAATTTATATAAATTGAAATAAAGATTTAAGCAAGTGCGTAATCATCTAGACATTCGCGCCTAGCATGCCGCATGAACGTGAAGAATGAGACCGCACGCATTTTGCGGGCTCATGCGGAACGTGCGGTCAGCGCGAATGTATAAATAGCAATATACGAGATTTTTAAGTTCAACTTATATAGTAGAAGTAATGTATTCGTAACCCTTTAAATAAAGAAAAGTTAAAAAGGAGCATTCGTATGATTAAAATGACCGATGTTTCAAAGGTATACAAAAATGGTGAGGTGGAAACACACGCCTTAAAAAATATCAATTTAACAATCAATGACGGTGAGCTAGTCGTTATTCTTGGACCAAGTGGAAGCGGCAAGAGTACGTTGTTGAATGTCATTAGTGGACTAGACCAGGTCTCGTCCGGCAGTATTCTATTTCAAGACATAGAGCTTACTAAGCTATCAGATGACGGTATGACAAAATTTAGACGAGAGCATTTAGGCTTTATTTTTCAACAGTTCAATCTGCTTCAAAATTTAACGGTCTATGAAAATATTCAAATCGGCTCTGATATTGGTGAACAGCCGCTAAACATTGACGAGTTACTCCCTAAAATCGGACTAGAACAGCTGCGCAATAAATATCCCTATCAGCTTTCTGGTGGTGAGCAGCAACGTGTTTCAATTGCTCGTAGTATTGCTAAAAACCCTAATATTATTTTTTGTGATGAGCCGACTGGTGCTCTGGATGAAGAAAATTCAAAAAAGGTGCTTGCACTGCTTCAGGACTTAAATCGTAACAGCCATAAAACGATCGTCATCATTACGCATAATATAGCGATTGCAGAAATGGCGCACCAAGTTATAAAAATGAACTCTGGTGAAATTACCGAAATTATTTCTAATGAGACAACAAAAGATGCTTGGGAAATAAACTGGGGCTAAGGGGGAGATTATATGCTCTTAAAAAATGTCTTCAAAACAATCATAAAAAAATGGATGCAGTTGCTTGCAATCGGGCTGATTATTATATTAAGCTCAGCTACCTATACAATGATGTACTACGCTTTAAGTGGCATTGAAGAGCCAACAGAAAAATATTTGGATGATTATAAACAGGAGAATTTCTCTGTAGAAATGCTGAATGTGTTGACGAATAATGAGCTACAAAATGCTCAATATAGTTCGCTTATAAAACAAGGTATTTTTACACTTTCAGAAATAAAACGGGCGGAACCTCAATTATTTAATGAGCTTATAGAAAAACGACAAGAACAATTTATATCTGCCTTCTCTGACGTCGCAGTTGAGCTACGTGAATCAAAGAAAATTCAATATAAATTAGGTAATAAAAGCCATTCCGCCTTATTATTAAAAGATGCTAACAACATTAACCTATCTTACATAGAGCAGGGGAATAAACCCGAACAACCGAATGAAATTGCCATTGATAAGACGTATGCAAAAAAGAATGATCTTCATATAGGTGATACATTAACCATTCAACATAATACATATACTATTTCTGGGTTTGTACTATTTCCAGACTACACATTAATGGCATTTGATAATAGCTTTAATATGGATACGACCAACCAAACAGTTATTTTAATGACAGACAATGACTATGAAACTATTACTGAGCGAGAGCAGTTTCGTTTAGCTGGCATTCAATTATCTAACAATGATGTGAACACTACATTCGATGAACAGCAGCTGCCATTTGTCACGCAAATTATTGATACAGCTGGCAATATGCGCAGCGGTGCTATATATGATGAGCTAACTCAGGGCAAAACAATGGTTGTGGGATTAAGCATTTTCATAACAGGCATAGCAGTTATTATGATTGCGATTATGATATTCAATATTTTAAAAAATGAACGTGGCCAAATTGGTATTTTAAAAGCGCTAGGGTACAGCCGTGTAAAAATTGCTGCCCCTTATCTACTATCGATCATAACGTATGTATTCATTATGCTACTGTTTGGTTATGGTGTCGGCATTTACCTTGCTGAGCCGTTGAAAAACATATATCTCGATTTCTATTTACTTCCTGAAGTACCTATTCGTCAGTTACCATCTGTATTTATTACAGCAATTTTAGTGCCCCTTACGTTTTTTGCACTCGTTTTCGGCTTTATTTTATGGAAAATTTTAAGAGAAAGTGCACTGCAATTATTGAAACCTCAGCAGTCACGGTCCATTAATCGTCTAAGCCGTTTGGTGAGTAGGCTACTTGTACGTGCAAAGGGTTCAACAAAGTTTAAATATCTACAGGCAATCAGAAGTACGAGTAGCTTTATAATCTTTTTCTTAGGTTTAATGTTTGCTACTATGTTAATCACTCTATCCTTTATGTTAAATGGACTAGTCGACCGTATGACAGTTGGTTATTTAGAAAAGGTAGACTTCGAATACATTGCTTATGTAGATGTTTCAAAGGCTACTCCTACATTACAAAATGGTGAAGAGCCATTTTTAACTTATCCCTATGCCAAGGTGAATAAAAAAATTATCACATTACAAGGATTGCAGGAGAACAATAGGCTTTATCAGCTTTACGATGCAGACGATCAAAATATAACAGCATTGCTTTCTAAGGGTGTTATCATTACGCAGCCACTTAGTATAACTGAAAAGCTGTCAGTTGGAGACACCGTTAAGATTACAGTTAATAATCAGCACATTGAGAAGCCAATTGTAGGTATTGTGGATGATTACACAGGAAATCAAATAATAATGGATATTAAGGAGCTAAGTTTATTTTTATCGAATGGACAGTCGGACGAGCTATATAGTGGCATTTACTCGAAGAAGCCTATTTCAGATGAATACTATTTATCAGTCGTTTCAAAGAAATCTATGCTAGATTTATCGGCTTCGATGAGTGAATATATGCTTTTAATGACGAATATTTTAATTGGTGGTGCAGCAATCATCGCAGCTAGTATTTTATTTGTGTTAACCTCCTTTACTGTCGAAAGAAACTATTATGCTATTTCACTGTTAAAGGTCATGGGCTATACGAAACGTGAGGTCAACGCGATGATTTTAAACAGTTATTATGTCTATGCAGTGATTTGTTACGCCATTAGCATTCCGATTTCTTTAATTACTATACGCGCTGTTGTTACCCTTTTTGCGAATGAATATAATCTTGTACTGCCCCTAGAATATCATTGGACATATATACTTTATACCTTTGTTATCTTGTCCATTGTTTTCCTTATAAGTACATGGGTAAGCAGACGTAAAATTAACCGCATACCACTTCAAGAAGTACTAAAGCAATATAATGGTTAA
>JBJEFO010000384.1:0-8193 GCA_051874135.1 Lysinibacillus sp. | reverse complement strand
AAAAAAGGCATGTATCTTGAATTGCTTCAGATACATGCCTTTTCGTTATGTTACAAATTACGCATTAACTTTTAATGCTTTGAACTCTTCGATTAACATTGGAATGACTTCGAATAAGTCACCAACGATACCATAGTCAGCTACTTTAAAGATGTTCGCTTCTGGATCTTTGTTGATCGCTACGATTACTTTAGAGTTTGACATACCCGCTAAATGTTGGATTGCGCCTGAAATACCAGCTGCGATGTAAAGGTCTGGTGTTACTACTTTACCTGTTTGACCAATTTGTAGTGAGTAGTCACAGTATTCCGCGTCACACGCACCACGAGATGCACCAACTGCACCACCTAGTAAGTTAGCAAGCTCTTTTAAAGGCTCAAAACCTTCTTCAGATTTTACACCACGACCACCAGCTACTACGACTTTTGCTTCAGATAAGTCTACACCGTCTGTTGATTTACGCACAACTTCTTTAATGATTGTACGTAAGTTCGTAATATCAACAGTAAGAGCAGATACATCACCAGAACGACCGCCTTCTTTTGCAAGAGGTGCGATATTGTTTGGACGGATTGTTACGAATACAACGCCGTCTTTCACTTTTACTTTCTCAAATGCTTTACCAGAATAGATTGGGCGGATAAATAGTGCATCATCACCCTCACCTTCGATTTCTGTCACATCTGAAATTAAACCTGATTGTAATTTAGAAGCGATTTTCGGCGCTAAGTCTTTACCAAGCGCTGTATGACCGAATACGATTGCTTCCGGTTTTTCTTGCTCTACAACAGCCATTAATGCTTGTGAGAAGCCGTCAGAAGTATATGCTTTTAAATGCGGGTGCTCTACAGTTACAACACGATCTGCACCGTAAGCGATTAATTCGTTCGCTACACCTGCTACACCATCACCGATTAATACTGATACTACTTCACCGCCGATTTTTTTACCTGCAGCGATTGCTTCAAATGATACGTTACGTAGGCTACCTTCACGAGTTTCAGCTAAAACTAACACTTTATTTGACATGATAATTTCCCTCCATTACCGTCTTTTCTTAGACTACCTTTGCTTCTGTATGAAGTAGATTTACAAGTTCTTTTACTTGATCTTGTAAGTCGCCTTCTAAAATACGACCAGCTGCTTTTTGAGGTGGTAAGTAGATTTCAACTGTTTCTACTTTCACTTCAACGTCATCTTCGTCAATATCTAAATCGTCAAGCTCAAGCTCCTCTAATGGCTTCTTCTTCGCCTTCATAATACCTGGTAAAGAAGGATAGCGTGGCTCGTTTAAGCCTTGCTGTGCCGTTACTAATAATGGTAAAGAAGTTTCAAGTACTTCTGAATCCCCTTCGATGTCGCGGACGATTTTTACTGTCTCGCCATCAATTTCTAAGCTCGTAATTGTTGTTACATAGTTGATTCCTAGTAAATCTGCTAAGCGTGGACCAACTTGACCTGAACCACCGTCAATTGCTACGTTACCAGCTAAAATTAAATCAGCCTCTTTATCTTTTAAATACTCTGCTAGAATGTAAGCAGTAGAGTATTGGTCTAGCTCATCTAAATCATCTTCTGTATTAATTAATACGGCTTCATCGGCACCCATTGCTAACGCTGTACGAAGTTGCTTTTCCGCATCCTCGCCACCGATTGTTACAACTGTTACTTTACCGCCAAGCGCATCACGTTTTTGAATTGCTTCTTCAATTGCATACTCATCGTATGGGTTGATGATGAACTCCGCACCATCTTCTTGAATTTTACCATTTGATACAACAATTTTTTCTTCTGTGTCAAACGTACGTTTCACTAATACATAAATATTCATTTTATAGACCTCCTAAAAGCTTATTATTTGCCTTTAAATACTGGCTCGCGTTTTTCAATAAATGCTTGAATACCTTCTTTAGCGTCCTCTGATACGAATACCGTACCAAAGCTTTCCGCCTCCGCTACAACACCCTCAAAGAATGATGCAGGCTTTGAATATTGCAGCGTATGTATTGCTGCTTTTAATGCAATTGGACTTTTCTTTGCAATCTTTTTCGCGATGTCTAACGTTTTCGGCATTAGGTCCTCTTCTGTAAAGCTACGGTTCGCTAATCCCCACTGAACCGCTTCCACCCCTGAGATTGGATCACTTGTAAACATCATTTCTGCTGCCTTTGCTACACCAACATAGCGTGGTAGACGCTGTGTGCCTGCAAAACCTGGAATAATTCCTAGTTGAAGTTCAGGTAAGCCTAACTTCGCCTTTTCTGTGACGAAGCGCATATGGCAACTCATTGCTAGCTCAAGTCCGCCACCTAGTGCTGCACCATGAATCGCAGCAATCACCGGCTTTGAAAACGTCTCTAAACGTTCAAATACTACTTGCCCATTTTGTGCCAGTTTCGCAAATTCTTCGCCCGTTTGAACATCTGTAAATTCTTTAATGTCCGCACCTGCCGAGAAGAAGCGACCTTCACCATGTAACACGATTACGCGAACAGCCTCATCATGTTCTACTGCATCTAGTAGCTCATCCACTTCCTTGATTAAGCCTTGTGATAATGCATTCGCTGGTGGTCGATTAATCGATACAACAGCTACACCATCTTCAACTTTCCAACTTAGAAACTCCATTCTCCCAACACCCCTTTTAAGCTTTCAATCCATTTAGAACAAGCTGTGTTACCTTTGATGATAGCGCTAACAAATCATAGCGATATTCATTCATTACCCATGTTGTCGTAATCTCATCAATGGTACCAAAAACCATTTGACGGGCAAGTCGAACATCCATTGTTTGATTAAATTCGCCTGACAGCATACCTTCAATCAAAATTTCGTCTAAAAGTTTTAAATATTCTTTCAAAACCGCGTTAATCTTTAGACGAACTTCTTTATTCGACTGCCTTAACTCTAACTGAGTAACGGTCGCTAAATGGCGATCATCAGATAATACTTTAAAATGGTTTTCGATCATCTGCGCTAGCTTTTCAGATGAACTACTTCCATTTTTTATTATATCCTGTAAATTGTCTACAAAAACACCCATTTTTTCCTGAAAAACTGAAATTAAAATGTCTTCTTTGTTTTTAAAGTACAAATAGATTGTTCCGTCCGCGACTCCAGCTTGTTTGGCGATTTTTGATACTTGCGCTTGGTGATAGCCATTTTCAGCAATTGCTATAACAGCAGCATCAATAATCTGTTTGTATTTGGGTTTATTTCGTTTCAAGTTGTTCACCACCAAAAAAATATGAAAACATGAATGACTATTCATTCATGTTTCCATATTATAATTTGTTCACCAATCTGTCAATAGTTGGTTGCTTTTATTTTGCCTCTTTCTCTGCAGCGAGTTTTGCCTTCTCTTCCTCAACTAACGTACGACGTAAAATTTTCCCTACTGCTGTTTTCGGTAGCTCTGTTCTAAACTCATAAGCGCGAGGTACTTTATACGCTGCCAAGTTTTTACGGCAATAATCATTTAACTCTTTTTCTGTCGCGGAATGTCCTTCTTTTAAGACAATGTAAGCTTTTACCGTTTCGCCACGGTAAGGGTCCGGAATACCTGCAACAACACATTCTTGAATTGCATCGTGCTCATACAGTACTTCCTCTACTTCACGCGGATAAATATTGTATCCACCTGCGATAATCATATCTTTTTTACGATCGACAATGAAGAAGTAACCGTTTTCATCCATATACCCTAAATCGCCTGTTAAGAACCAACCATCTGCAAATGACATCGCCGTATCTTCTGGACGATTCCAGTAACCTTTCATTACTTGTGGACCTTTAATTGCAATTTCACCCATTTCACCAGGCGGTAGAGGCTCTGCTTCACCTGAACGTAAAATGGTAGCATCTGTATTTGGCCATGGAATACCAATTGAACCACTTACTCGTTCACCCCAAATAAAGTTTGCATGCGTTACAGGAGATGTTTCTGTTAACCCATAACCTTCTACAAGCTTCCCACCTGTAATTGTTTCAAAGCGCTCCTGCACTTCCACTGGTAATGGCGCTGAGCCGCTTAAACATGCTTTAATTGATGATAAGTTATATTTCCCAATGTCAGGATGATTTAATAAACCGATATACATTGTCGGTGCCCCTGGGAATAATGTCGGTTTTTGCTTATCAATCGTTTTTAATGTGTCCTCCACATCAAACTTCGGCATTAACACCATTTTGTTTTTCGTCATAACCGATAAAATTAATACCGTTGTCATACCGTAAACATGGAAGAATGGCAAAATCCCTAAAATTACTTCTTGCCCGTCCTGGCATTTGTAAAGCCATGCATTACACATCATTGTGTTAGCAATTAAGTTTTTATGCGTTAACATAACGCCTTTTGGGAAACCTGTTGTTCCACCTGTATATTGTAAAAGAGCCAAATCTTCTTCAAAATCAAACGGTACAGTGATCTCTTTTAATGGTGCCGAACGCATAATTTCTACAAATAGATGGTTCATCCCACTATGTTCAACTTTTACACTGAATCCATATTGTTTCTTTTGAATAAATGGATAGACAAGGTTTTTTGGGAAAGGCAAGTAATCTTTTATTCCCGTTACGATTACATTTTCAATTTGTGTCTCTTTTAAAATTTTTGTAATCCGTGGATATAAAATATCTAAACCTAAAATGACCTTTGCACCAGAATCCGCCATTTGGTATTGAAGTTCGCGTTCTGTATATAGCGGATTTGTTTGGACAACAATTCCACCTGCGTACATAATCCCATAATAAGCAATAACAGCTTGCGGACAGTTTGGAAGCATTACTGCTACACGATCGCCCTTTTCCACCCCTAGACTTTGCAAATAATTCGCAAATTTCAATGCAGACTCGTACAGTTCCTTATAAGTCAATTCTTTTCCCAAAAAATGAATTGCTATCTTCGCCGGATTTGCTTTGTAAGCATCTGTTAAAAATTGATGTACCGGTATTTTAGGAATATCAATTTCATGCGGAATTTCTGCTGGATAATTCTTTAACCACACCTTCTCTGTCATTGAACCTCTCCCCCTTAAATCAGCCACTTTAATTTTCTGATTATTTAATATTATAATGAAAAGAGTAATAGGATTCAAATAATTTTTAGATATTTTCCGGATTTTAGCTCGAATTAACGTTTTTTTTCTATTTAACGTTATTGTCGTCATAGTGATATTAGCTATTAGATTGCTAGAAACGTATATGTTATTTTACCAATATATTTTTCTAATATAAAAATAGCAGGTGAAAAAAATCACCTGCTATTTTTTATATAGTCATTAAATAATACACACCGACAATCAAAAAGAGTATGCAAACAACAATTAATATTTTTGATAATTTCTCCATATTCCTTCTCCTACGACATACTAGCACCGATGATGAACGATAAACCGACTGAAATAGTAAAAGAAATGAAACCGACCGAGCGATTATCATTTTCTATTTCTTCATCCACCTTAAAGCGCGGCGTTAAAAACTCAAATAAAATATATCCAAAAATAAGCAATGTAAATCCGAACAGCCCCCACCCAATCATTTCTAAAAGTGTTGAATGGTGTTCAATGGAATACCGGAATATATTACACACCCCTAAAATTTTTCCGCCTGTTGCAAGAGCTACGGCAACATTCCCATTTTTAATTTCTTCCCAGTTTTTATACTTCGTCACAACTTCAAATAATACCATTGCTACGACTAGGCAAAGAATAACTACACTAAAATAACCAGCAGTTTCGACTAAAGGATGTTGCCAAAATGATGAGCCTAACATTCAATCTCTCCCCTTACTTTAATTCGACTACCGTTACACCGAAGCCGCCTTCTCCCGCTTCACCATAGCGGAATGATTTTACGCGTTTATGCGTTTTTAAAAATTGTTGAATGCCTTGGCGTAATGCACCTGTTCCTTTACCGTGAATAATCGAGACACGCGGATAATTTGCAAGAAGTGCATCATCTAAATATTTCTCTGTACGTAAAATTGCATCTTCATAACGTTCACCACGTAAATCCAGTTCCAATTTCACATGACTGTTTCGATTTTTTACATTTGCCATTGTACGTGTTACTTGCTGTTTTTCTGGTTTCACATATTGTAAGTCCGATTCATCTAGCTTCATTTTTAAAATACCAATTTGCACTACCCACTCATTATTGCTTGATTTTTCAAGTAACGTACCTTTTTGCCCGTAGCTTAATACTTTTACTTCATCGCCCACTTTTAAGTTTTGTGCTCGCTCACGTTCAGCAACAGCCTTTTTCAACACCTTGTTTTCTTCTTTTGGTGCTGCTTCCTCTAAACGCTTCTTCGCATCAATTAACTCATGCTCTTTCACGATACGACTAGCATTCTTTTGCATTTCTCGCAGCTCAGCAATAATTTTTTCTGCTTCCGCTTTTGCTTCATCCACTATTCGGCGTGCTTTTTCTTTTGCTTTTTTCTCTAGATTTTCTTTTTTCTCATCATACGTGGAAAGTCGCTCTTGTAATTGCTCACGTAACATCGCTGCCTCTTCAAGCAGTGCATGTGCCTCGTCTGCTTCTTTTTCTGAACGTAGACGACTTTCCTCAAGGGAGGCAATCATTGATTCCACTTCATGACGATCTGTTCCTGTGAAAGATTTTGCTTGGTTAATAATCTGTTCACTAAGACCGAGACGCTTAGAAATTTCAAAAGCATTCGAACGACCTGGCACACCTATTAATAAACGATAAGTCGGGCTCAGTGTCTCTATATCAAACTCTACCGATGCATTGACAACACTCGGACGGTTATAGCCGTAAGCTTTTAACTCTGGATAATGCGTTGTCGCCATCACGCGTGCCCCGCGCCCAACAACTTCATCCAAAATAGAAATAGCAAGCGCTGCACCTTCTTGTGGATCCGTACCAGCACCTAGCTCATCAAATAACACGAGCGACTTATCATCAAACTTTGATAAAATATCGACAATGTTCACCATATGTGAAGAGAACGTTGACAAAGATTGCTCGATCGATTGCTCGTCCCCAATATCTGCAAAAATTTGCTCAAATACAGCTAATTCAGACCCGTCTAACGCGGGAACTGGTAGACCAGACTGCGCCATAATCGTACATAAACCAACCGTTTTTAATGTAACTGTTTTACCACCTGTATTCGGACCTGTAATAACAATAGCCGTTACATCTCGTCCGAATTCAATCGTATTCGGTACCGCCTCATCTATCGGTAATAGCGGGTGACGAGCGCGTACTAATCGCGTATATCCTTGTTGATTCATTTTGGGCATCGTGCATTTATTCGCTTGACCGTATTTCCCTTTTGCTAAAATGACATCAATTTCACCTAAAAGTCCCACTAATACAAATAAATCATGTGCCACTTCCTGTACTTTCACAGAAAGTTCCAGTAAAATGCGCTCGATTTCCGCTTGTTCTTTTACTTTTAAACGTTGCACTTCGTTATTCGCTTGCACTACCGCATCGGGCTCAATAAAAAGCGTTTGACCTGACGATGATTGGTCATGCACAATTCCGCCGTAATGACCTCGATATTCTTGCTTTACTGGAATAACGAAGCGATCATTACGAATCGTAATAATTGCATCCGACAACATTTTTGCAGCATTCGACCCACGAATTAAGCTTTCTAATTTTTGACGTACTTTCGCTTCCTCAGCTCGTAATGATTGACGAATCGAACGAAGTGCTGAGCTTGCTGAATCTAGCACAGCACCATTTTCATCGATACAGTCATTAATTTCATGTTGTAGCGCTGTTAATACAGGCATTTGCTCTTTTCGTTCAACAAAATGAGGAATTTGAATATCCCCTTCTGCTTCAATATCTTCAATAAAATTACGTAAAATTCGACTAGCACGAATCGTACTTGCAATTTCCATTAATTCCATCGGGCTAAGCATCCCGCCGATTTGTGCGCGCTTAGCGTGTGGACGTACATCAAAAATACCGCCCATCGGTACATTGCCTTTTACACGAAGAATCGATAATCCTTCATCCATTTCCTCTAGTAATGCAACGACTGTATCAAAATCCGTTTCAGGTATAAGTTCATTAATTGCACTCTTCCCAATTGAAGATGTACAAAAGTTTGCAACTTGTTCTCGTACTTTGTTAAATTCTAGTGTTTTCAATGCGCGTTGTGCGATCATGAATAACACCTCCAAAACTTATTAAATTTCTATTACT
>JBJEFO010000383.1:0-8228 GCA_051874135.1 Lysinibacillus sp. | reverse complement strand
ATTGCGTTATCGTTTGTTGTTCTATTAATTGGATTTCTAATATGTCACCACCGAAAATTTCGGTATCAAAGCTAGATGGTTCACCGTTTCGTAAGACGTTGAATTGCCCTTTGAAAGCAGTAGGTAGCTGCCAGTTTGAATAGCGGAATACGTCCTGATAAATCCACTTGCTTGTACTTTTTTGTATAAACTGAATCGTCACCCCGTTTAAAACGCTCGCATTTGGCTGTACAACGGCGCCGTTAATTAATACTTCACGCGCTACTTTTGATAGTTCTACGCGCTCGTTTTGGAATGTAACAACAATTTTATCCTCTAAAATAATGTTAAGTGCATTGGCTACATGCCCGGCTGTCGGCATAACCGCCTGATCAAAGGTAATCGCATCTCCATTTTGTACAGGGTAGTGTAGCTTTGCAGGTTTGCCGTTTACAAAAAGCTGGGCTGAAAACTCTGGTAGCATCGTTGGCTTGCCATCAATATGTACAAAAAATGCCCGTAATTGATCTATATACTCGCTATTATTTGTATAGCGAAATACATCTTCTATTGTTTCAACTGTTTCAAATGTTACAATATCGCGGTCTTTTAAAGGTTGTTCAATCGAAGCAATTTCCCCATTAACGAATACTTTTGGCTCGATTGCATAAGTCGTACCTTGAATTGTTATAGAAAGCATTGATACACCATCTACAATATCCCGTACCGTTGCAGTTGCTACTTGACCATTTTTGCCTTCCACAAGTTCAATTCGGTCTCCGCTCTTAATTTGCGTTTTTGTCGAAGCTTCCTCGCCGTTTACTAAAATACGTGCAGGCTGACCATGCCCACCAGGAATGAATATGTCTTGTCCATTCACAGTAAGCGATAAGCCGTGCCCTGGCTTACCGTATAAATGTTTAGCCCGAATGTTCGCTGCTAAAAAAGCATCTGCTACAGTCATTTCTTTTAATTCAAACAGGCGAATAATTTGTTCGTTGACAGTTAAGCTCATGTAATGAATTGGTGCTTTCCGTGCTGCAATTGCAATACCAATCGGCGTGACAAGTTCAGGTGTAATAGGAATGGATTCGTCCCTCGTTAAGTTTTGAATAGCATCGATTCCGCGTACGGCTACACGATTAGCAGGTAAATCCAACACTTTGCAAAGTTCCTCTGGTAAATTAGGCGTTAAACTACCACCACCGACTAGCATGACGGCTTTTGGTGCAACATTATTATTTAAGCGTAAAATTTCTTCGCCAATTGCTTTCGCCAAATTTTCAATAGCAGGCATGATAGCAGCTAACACTTCTTCACGTGGATGAAACTCATCGAATCCTAAAATATCTTGAATGGCAATTTGCTCATCTGTCTGCATTTGACGCTTTGCTGTTTCAGCAACAGGGAAGTCAAGTAAGTAATGATCGCTTAATGCTTCTGTAATTTCATCTCCTGCTGTAGGAACCATACCGTACGCTACAATCGTACTTTTATCTGTAATGGCAATATCGGACGTACCTGCACCAATATCGACAAGTGCTACGTTTAAACGACGCATTGTTGATGGAATTAAAACATTGATCGCTGCAATCGGCTCAAGCGTTAATGCTTCCATCTCTAAATTTGCTCGTTTTAACGCCGCAAGTAATGATTCTACAACGACACGAGGTAAAAATGTGGCAATTACTTCTATTGTTGCCTCATCACCCTGTTGGTCGAGTAAACTACCAATTTCTTCTCCGTCCAAACGATAATAAAGTACGGAATAACCGACACAATAATAGTGACTAATTTTTGACTCATCTTTTTGTTGAAGAAGCTGTGCTTGCGCCTGTTGAACAGCTTGTAGTTCTAAACGAGCAATATCTTCCTCAGTAAAGATAGGACGATTTTTAATATTGACTGTTACACTTGCTTGTTCAGTTTTTAAAGCACGACCAGCAGCTGCGACGCTTACTTTCGTTAATGGGCCATGTTTTTCTTCTAAAGCTGATTTAATCTCTGAAATTAACTCAGCAACATATAAAACGTTATGTATTTGACCATCAACCATCGCACGTTCTTTATGTTCTTTTACTAAAATATCTGCGACGTGATGTTGGTCTTCGTTTACTTCTAAAATAATACCAACGACTGAACGCGTACCGATATCTAGAGCAAATAATTTTTCTGCCAATGAAACCGCTTCCTTTCCTACAATAATAATAATTACTTTAGCGAGTTGAAGCGCTAAATTAAAAAGACGTGACATTCTGATGTTTGTTGTTTATAATGGAGTTATTAGTTTAAAATGTATCATAGATTTCAGCGTTCTGAAAGAGCAGGGTACAGGGGAGAGGAGAAAGAATAATGAATCAACACGAGTTAGAAGGGTTACGCAGTCGCATTGACGGGCTAAACTTAGAAATTTTACGCTTAATTAATGAGCGTGCTGAAGTAGTAAACGAAATCGGTAAAATTAAAGAAAAGCAAGGTGTTAATCGTTATGATCCTCTACGCGAACGCCATATGCTTGACTTAATTAAAGAACATAACAACGGTCCTTTAAATCAAATGACGGTTGATTACATTTTTAAACAAATCTTTAAAACAGCATTAAAACAGCTTGAAGCTGAAAAGAAAAAAGAATTACTTGTATCACGTAAAGAAAAGTCAGAAGATACTGTTATTAATGTGAATGGTGAACTGATTGGGGCAGGGGCACCATCATTCGTATTCGGTCCATGTTCGGTTGAATCTTATGAGCAAGTAGCGGCAGTAGCAGCTTCTATTAAAGATAAAGGCTTAAAATTAATTCGTGGTGGTGCATACAAGCCACGTACATCACCATATGACTTCCAAGGTCTTGGTTTAGAAGGTTTACAAATTTTAAAACGAGTTTCACAAGAGTATGGTTTAGGCGTAATTACAGAAATCGTAACGCCAGCAGATTTAGATCATGCGCTTGATTATATTGATGTTATTCAAATCGGTGCACGTAACATGCAAAACTTCGAGTTATTAAAAGCAGCAGGTGCTACAAACAAGCCAGTTCTTTTAAAACGCGGTTTAGCAGCAACGATTGATGAGTTTATTCATGCAGCGGAATACATTATGTCTAAAGGTAATGAAAACATCATCCTTTGTGAACGTGGTATTCGTACGTACGAAAAAGCGACACGTAACACATTAGATATTTCAGCTGTACCAATTTTAAAGCAGGAAACACACTTACCAGTAATGGTAGACGTAACGCATTCTACGGGTCGTCGTGACTTATTATTACCGTGTGCAAAAGCGGCAATTGCAATTGGTGCAGACGGTGTAATGGCTGAGGTTCACCCGGATCCATCTGTTGCATTATCTGATTCACAACAACAAATGGATATTCCAACATTTGATGCATTCTACGATGAAGTATTAAAATTCATGAAAAAATACGAAGTAAAAGCTTAATAATATTTAGCCCACTTTGCAAATTACGAAGTGGGCTATTATTTTGCACTTGAGCCTAAAAATGGTATAAATTCCCGTTAGTACTTAAAAAACCAAGTGTTTTACTAATATTAAGTGGAAAGCCTCTCTTTTTATTGAAAGAAGCCTAAAAACTATCGTATGATGGAAATAAAAAGATAAACACAAAGGAGGCAAATACAGTGACTGTCACAATTTATGATGTAGCACGTGAAGCAAATGTATCAATGGCAACTGTATCGCGTGTTGTAAATGGAAATCAAAATGTAAAACCAGCAACGAGAAAAAAAGTGCTAGAGGTCATTGAGCGCTTAGAGTATAGGCCAAATGCTGTAGCACGTGGATTAGCAAGTAAAAAAACAACAACGGTCGGCGTAATCATCCCAGATATTTCGAATAATTTATATGCTGAATTGGCCCGTGGTATTGAAGATATTGCTACAATGTATCGCTATAATATTATTTTAGCGAATTCAGACCAAAACGAAGGAAAGGAACTGACACTTTTAGATACAATGCTTAGTAAGCAAGTAGATGGTATCGTCATGATGAGTGACAAAGTGACAGAAAATATCCAAGATTCAATCGACCACTCTCCTGTACCAATCGTTTTAGCAGGCTCAGTTGATGAATTGAAAGAAGTGCCTTCTGTAAATATTGATTATTTTGAAGCGGCATATGAAGCTGTAAAAGTGTTAATTGATAACGGTCATAAGCGCATTGCATTCATATCGGGACCTATGAGTTATACGATTACACAGTATAAACTAGCAGCATATAAAAAGGCATTAGAAGATGCAGGATTAGTAGTCGACGAGTCACTAATTGTTTCGGAAGAAGGAACATATGATAGCGGTCTTGCAGCGTATGAGGAAATAAGCCAAGTTGAAGATGCGCCAACAGCTTATTTTGCTGGTAGCGATGAATTAGCGATTGGCATTATCCACGGTGTGCAAGATACAGGTAAGCAAGTTCCGGCTGATATTGAAGTCATTAGCTTTGAAAACTCGAAGCTGGCTCGTATGGTGCGCCCGCAATTATCAAGCGTTGTACTACCGCTTTATGATATTGGCGCAGTAGCCATGCGTTTATTAACAAAGCTAATGAATAAAGAAGAAGTAGAACAGCAAAGTGTTATTTTACCTCATCGTATTGAAATGCGAGATTCGGTTAAGCAATAAAAAAAGGTTGTCCTGTACGTTTTATATACAGGACAACCTTAGCACTTTATCCCGCATTCAAGCTTAAGGGAACTTACGAAGCGTAGGGGGGACCCTACTGATTGAAGTTTCACTTTATTTTACTAAAAGACAAGAGCAATTGACGTGTTTCATGACATATGTACTTACGCTACCAAATACCATCTCTTGTATCGCCGTTAATCCTCTACAGCCAATTACAACTAAATCTACATCGTTTTCATTTGCATATTTTGCAATTGTTTTCCCAGGGTCCCCGTACTCAATTGTTACTTTATAAGGTATACCTGAAAATTTTACTGCTGTTTCTTCACGTACAAACTTTTGGCGATTTTGTTCATTGTATTTATCTAGCGTACCTGCTTTTAAAATCTCTGAAGCAATATGATCTGTTGATGAAACGTATAAAATTTCAATTTGAGACCTAGCTGAAGCTACTTTAATGGCATCTTCCATAGCGCGTAATGAGTTATCTGAGCCATCTACTGGAACTAAAATATGTTTATACATAAACTACACCTCCAAAGAAATTATATAACAAAACATTATTCAAATATTATTTTTTTAATAAATTGTCATAAAATAATCGCTTATAAAAAAATATAAGGGACTTAATGACTAATATATAAGGTTTTATGAATATATTATAATTAAAATAACCGAACAAGCATTTACATGTGTGCTTGTCCGGTTATTTTTTAGCGTTTCTCGTTGCGAATCATATGTAGAGCCTTTGCTAGCATTTGTGCATTTTTTTCTTCAATTTCTAATTTTCTAGGGATCGGTTCGTATAACGGATTTGGATCTTCCCATGTCGGTATAAACGGCACAGGGGATTCGGGCTGCCAACGATCGAGCCAGGCTTGTGGCAATGGACCTGTTGGATGTTGCCCGTCTGTCATTTCTATCCAAATGTGTGACCATGCACGTGGTACGACACGCCAAATATCATAGCCACCTCCACCAACAGCAATCCAACGTCCCCCGCAATATTCATGTGCAAGCTTATGTGCAAGCTTCGGTATTTCGCGATAAATATTCATTGTTCCATATAAATGTGTTAATGGGTCTAAATAGTGAGCATCTGCACCATTTTGTGTTAGTACAACATCCGGTTTGAAAAATTCAAATACTTCACGCATAGAAGCTTCGTAAATGTCAAGGAAGCTTTCATCTTCCGTAAATGCATCAATTGGGAAATTAAATGATGTACCGTAACCTTCACCATTGCCACGCTCTGTAATATTGCCTGTACCAGGGAATAAATAGCGACCTGTTTCATGAATAGATAAAGTACAAACATTTGGGTCGTCATAAAAAGCCCATTGTACCCCATCACCATGGTGTGCATCTGTATCTACATATAATACACGCATACCGTATTTTTCTTGCATATATTTAATCGCTACGTTGCTATCGTTGTAAATACAGAAGCCCGATGCGCGGCCGCGGAAACCGTGATGTAATCCGCCGCCTAAATTTAGTGCATGAAGAGACTTTCCTTCAAGCACATAGTCTACTGCTTGTAATGTTCCACCAACAAGCAGTGCACTCGCTTCGTGCATATTAGCAAACATAGGTGTATCTTCTGTACCAATACCATAAGCTTCGCCTTGCTGCGAGGTTAACTCACCACGGCCTGCTTTTTTTACAATTTCAATATATTGTGGATCGTGGGCAAGGGCGATTTCTTCATCCGTTGCCACACGAGCAGGTACAATATTATCGTCTGAAAGTGCCCCAATATTTTTAAGTAAATCGATTGTCAACAATAAGCGCTTATGGTTAAACGGATGTGAGTCTGAAAATTTATAGCCAAGTTGATCGGGAGAATAAATAAAGACCGCATTTTTCATAGCTTAATCCCTGGAAGGTTTGGCCAAAGTACATCAAAGCCTTCTTTTCTTAAATCTTCGATAATCGCTAATGGATTAATAATTTGTAGACGAACACTTAAAATGCGGCTATTTTCATTTTCAGAATCAGGATAAACAAGAACGCTTAATACATTGGCTTTATGTTGACTAATAATGCCCGTAATATCATGGAGAACACCTGGCTTGTTTGAGACACGAATATCGAGTTTCGATGCAGGCTGGTTTGCCCCTGTCAGTTCAATATAGCGATATAAAACATCTGTCGTAGTGACGATTCCTACAAGCTGACCGCCTGAAACAATCGGTAAACAGCTAATTTTATTTTCATAAAATGTTAGTGCTACTTCTTCAACGAAATCTAACGGATGACCGATAATTGGATTTTTCACCATCATTTCCTCAATCATCGCTTCATAAGTAACTGAATTCGGTTCCTCACGTAAACACGATGGCAGTGCATTTTTAATATCGTGATCCGTTACAATGCCTACCACTTCGCCGTTTTCATTGACAATCGGTAAGTGGCGGATTTTCTTTTCACGCATGAGGCGAACAGCGTCCATTACTTTATCTGTTGGCTTCAAAGTATACACACTTGTTTGCATAATTTCTTCAACAATCATATACGATTCCCCTTTGTATAAATGTTGTGAACATAAAGTAAAGATGTAAAAATGACTTAATTTAAATCGTTTTAATACATATACCTGCTTTTAAAGCGAAGTTTGTCAAAACGCTCCATCGTATCATGACCAACACGCTTGCCTACACGTGCCATTAAACAGTTAGCTGGATGGGATGTAATTTCTGGATCATCTGTTGCATAGTATTCAAAGTGAGCAATACTCATCATATTTTCCATCATTTTTCGATAATCCCAAACATTAAGACCTGTCCCCTTTAAGTCCCAATGCCAATAATATTCCGTTGTAATGACAAGGTAATCCTCCATCTCATCTCCCATAAATGACACTTCAAGCAACTTTTTCCCCATACCTGTACCACGATAATCTTGAATCACTTCGATTGCGCCGAGTTCAATCATGTTGTCAATACGGTCCTCTGACCAGCGTTCAAGTGGATCAGGGTATAAATATGTAACGTAGCCGATAATTATGTCGCCGTTACGTGCGATAATAATACGCCCTTCGTCAAGTTTTGCGATGCTAACTAAAGCTTCATGTTGCTGTTTTGGAGGCCGAAAAGCTGTTAACTTTTCATGTAATGTATAGGAGGCAAGTTGCTCTGCAGGAACTGGACCTTCTACAATCACAGTACCATGCTTTGTTTCCTTTTCAACACTGTAAAATGTTTTTATATGCTTCATTTTCACACCACCCAAATAAGATAACACTATTATAACTTATTTTATGTAAAAATACGCTTAAATTTACGATAAATAACTAATTAGTTAAAAAATTAAAAATATTTTGCTAATATCTATTCTTATATTGTAAAATGTATTTATGTTCTCGAAGAAAGGGGTAATTTTCATGGGGATGAAAATGTTAGAGAAACTAGCTGCAATTCCAGGGGATCATCGCTTAAAAAGCTATGAGGAAACTGCGGCAACACATGATTGGAAAGAAACAGAAAAGGCGTTTAGCTGGTACGAAACGGGTAAAGTAAATATGGCGTATGAGGCAATTGATCGCCATACAGAAACGTACCGCAAAAACAAAGTGGCGCTATATTATAACGATGGCGTACGCAAAGA
>JBJEFO010000382.1:0-8250 GCA_051874135.1 Lysinibacillus sp. | reverse complement strand
GAAAGAAAATTATTGTTAACGTTTTGCTTGTTCAGTTTTCAAAGTTCATGTCTTCGCTCTTGTTAAGCGAACATTTATTACTTTAACAGCTCCGTTTTCATTTGTCAATGTTTTTGTTAAAGTTTTTATTTTCCTTCGTTTACCGCGTTTGTCTCGCAGCAACGTTTATAACTATACCCCCCTCACACTATTTTTGCAACCTTTATTATTAAAGTAAAATTATTCTAACTTTTTAATGTATCTTTACTTTATTTTTAATTCGAGTTTCTTCCTATTATATAGAATTATATTTTTGTAAAGCCCTTTTACTTGTCACCTTATCTCCCCCTTAAAATATCTGCAATAAAAAAACACGCAAACTCGAAAAAAGTTTGCGTGTTTAAATTTGATTAATGTGCTGCTGTAGCTAAGTATAGTAAGAAAATTACACTAAACACATACATAATTGGATGAACTTCTTTTGCACGACCTTTTAAGATCATTGTTAATGGGTAGAATACGAAACCGATTGCTACACCTGTTGCGATTGAGAATGTTAATGGCATCATTAACATTGTGAAGAACGCTGGCACAGCTACTTCGAATTTTTCCCAATCAATTTTACCTAGTGATGAAACCATCAGTACACCAACAATAATTAAAGCTGGAGCTGTAACTGCTGAAGTAACAACACTTAATACTGGTAAGAAGAATAAAGATAATAAGAATAATACACCTGTTACAATCGCTGCGAAGCCTGAACGAGCACCTGCTGCTACACCTGATGAAGATTCAACAAATGAAGTAACTGTTGATGTACCGAAAATAGAACCTGCGATTGTTGCAATTGAGTCGGAAATTAATGCTTTACCTGCGCGAGGTAATTTGTTGTCTTTTACAAAGCCTGCTTGGTTGGCCACCGCCATTAATGTACCTGCATTATCAAAGAAATCAACAAATAAGAATGTTAATATTACTGATAACATTGATAATGTGTAGAACTCTGTATCACCGAAAGCTGAGAATAATGCACCAAAAGTTGGTTCAATTGATGGTGGCATTGCTACTACTTGCGACGGTAAGTCTACTAAACCGAAAATCATACCTGCTATCGCAGTAATGACCATCCCGAAGAATACACCTGCTTTTACACCACGTACTAAGAAAACAACTGTAATTACAATACCGAAGATTGCTAATAATACTTGTGGATCTGTTAAGTTACCAATACCTACAAATGTCGCTGGGTTTGCTATAACAATCCCTGCATTTTTTAAACCGATAAATGCGATAAATAAACCGATACCTGCACCAACTGCTAATTTCAGCTCCATTGGAATGGCATTAATTAATTTTTCACGTAATCCAGTTAACGTTAAAATTAAGAAGAATACACCTGATACAAATACTGCTGCTAAAGCGTGTTGCCAAGGGCTACCATTTGTTAAAACGACTGTATACGCAAAGAATGCGTTTAACCCAAGTCCTGGTGCTAAAGCTAATGGATATTTAGCTAAGAAGCCCATTACGAATGAACCGACAGCTGCTGATAACGCTGTTGCTACGAATACTGCACCGTAATCCATACGCAGTGCATCTGGTAAATCTGGCACATCAGCTAATGTTAAAGTCAATGGGTTTACAATTAAGATGTAGGCCATTGCTAAGAAAGTAGTAAAACCACCGAGAATCTCGCGCTTATAATTCGTACCGAGTTCATCAAACTGGAAATATTTCCTCATTTTAAATTCTTCCCCCGTTTCACGTCTGTAATATGTACTAAGTTTCCGTTTGTTTAATAAAAAAACATGCGCCAAGTTATTAGTCGCATGTCTCGTTTCATTCGCTAAAAGAAAATAATATATTGCTAGACTATTAACAATCATAATTTTCTATATCGTAGTCAAATCATTTACGGTGATTTGGTAGAAACTCACGGGCCTTATTCCCGACATTATACGACGACGTATTTAGTTAATTTACTTTTGTACTATATCATTTCAATTTTCACATTTCAAGCAAATTCCGAACATTCTTTCAAAAAATACACTTTAAGTTCGTTAAATGTTCAAGCAATTTACAGAATATTGGTTTTTTCTTGAAAGAGTAGATATAGTTGGGGGAATTCAATTTTTATAGCTTTCTATCATCATTACGCGGTGTTTGGTAACTTTTACGCGTTTCACCTAAGTTTATATACTCTTTAGCACGTAATGGATTTTTCGATTCGTGCACCATTGCTCAATGACCTCAGCAAATAGTACAGGGTTTTCATAGCTCCATACATGTCCTGCTTTCGGTACGATTGCGGCTTCACTATGCTCTACATAGGCGGTAATTTCAGCTTGAGCACGCTTCACTAAATTATTTTCTTTTTCGCCAGCTACTACTAATAGCGGCGATTGATTTAAAATGGGGAGCTCTACTTCAGTTAAAACGTTAAACATCGCTCGCACTTGTTCGACACTAATCGATTGGGAAGCTATATTAACCTCTTCCTTAAATCGAGGGGGAATGTTAAAGCCTTTCATCATCAACATTGCCATCCATTCAGGCTTGATGACCTGATAAACAGGCGCTACATATGTATTCAGTAATTTTACATCTTCTACACGTAGCGATACCGTTGTTCCACTAATTACCGCGCTTTTTATATATTGCGGCAAACGATTCAGAGCTGTTAACGTAACGGCACCTCCTAGCGACAAACCGACAACATGCACTTGCCCATATTGCGCAAATAATTCCCCTAAGTGATTTACTACCCCGTCCATTGTTAGCGGTATATGCACGCTTCGTCCATGCATTGGCAAATCGACTGCTACACAGTGGAAGCGCTCACATAAATGATGCATAACTTCCTTCCATTGCGTATAATCTAACCCGCCCCCATGTAAAAAAATGATTGTTTCATTTTCCGGATTTCCCATTTCCACTTTAAACATTTCCATCACTCCTTTCCTTTTATTATAATGTTAAAATTTAGGGAATACGCTATTCCACGTCTTTCTTAAAAATCAAAAAATACGCAAACATCACATTTGCGTATCTCTCACTACCTATTAAAAATGACTGTGCCATCTGCGAATAATTCGAATTTTTCCCCCTGCTTTTGAACGGATGATAATGACGGTAGGCTTATTTCCGTATTTTCAACACCAGTTAAAAATGCAAAAACATCCTCTGCTATGCCAAACTGCACCTTCTTAAACTGTGTGTCCCATACTTTTATCGCCTGAAAGAATAGGGAACCTTTAGCATCTAATACATAATATTTTTTTTTCTTTATTTGGACTGTTTTTTTAGGTTTTTTCATCGTCATTGGCTCACCGTTTGCTAGATTTTCCGCTACTTCTTGGAAGCCAAGCAACATAAACCAACTTGCGTAGTGCCTATAAATCAACGTTTGGATATCATTTTGAGTACGCTCCTCTTCGTTTAAAGTATACGTATAATGAATAGCTGCTGGATAATCGGCATCTGCCTTAGGGATAGAAATAAATAACCCGTAATAAGCCTCTGTTGCAAAGTCGACAAGCGTTGCACCACTTTCACTTTGCAAGACCGCATCGCGCAATTTCCCTTTATTTCGCATATCCTTTGAGCCCTTCGATTCAATAAAAGAAGCTTCCCCTGTCAATGCTAAGGCTAATTGATCTGGTACTGCTGTTTGTGATACATCCTCACCTACCAAACGCTTAAAATCAATAACAAAAGGCTTGTTTAACTGCTCTTGGGCAAATAAATAACCAAGCGTTGGTGCAAGTTCTCCTGTTCGAGTAGATAAAATATAATCGCGAATTTTACGATCAACATGTGCTATAAAACGAAATTCCTTTTCAGGATGAATGAGTGGGTATAATGCGCTATATGAACTAATTGCTTGATAGACTAAATCTGCATCTTTTGGATTCATAGACAAAATCGTTCTAGCAAGTGCCACAATTAATTTACGTGATGAAAACGAAATTGTCTGTACATCCCCTGTTTCTGCAAGTCTTACCCCTGCCTTTTTCACCGACTCTGGCGTATACTGCATAACTTGAATTTCCTTTTCACCTTTAACCATCGCTTCTCCCCCTTCATTTTATGTATGAGAGAATATAGTAGGTATATTCCTTTTATTTGTAAGAAAGTAGAGAAAGCACTCTATACTTCACCACTATATTGCTAGAAAAGCGCTTTTCAACAGGGGCCTTACAAAACATTCCAAAATATAGTGCAAATAAATAGACAACGATAGTTTACTTATATATATTTAATTACAAATTGTAAGTTTGTTTTTTCTATACAATAATCCGCCTGTAGGCAAAAACCTTATACCATGCTTTAGCCCCTTTTCTCACAACATACTTAGTGCCTAACTGTAAAGCATGGCAATATCATAAACTTATATTAAAAAGATAAATGGTGATTATAGATGACAAAAGAATTCGATATTTTATTAAAAAAGATAAAATTTACCCCACGCAATGAAACGGAAAACTTATGTTTAGTAGGACCTGTTCGTTTACCGATTAAACAATGCGATTTTGAGGCAAGTTTTCAATGGTACTCTTGGCTACCTGTCGAAGCTAGTACAACAGCTAAGCAAGTCGTACAAAATGTTTCAACGATGAACTTAGCAGCAGGACAGCAATCGTCTGTTCTTGTATATGGTGATTTTGAAAATGCAGATGAAGCACTAATCCGCATGCATAGTATTTGTCATACAGGGGATATTTTCGGTAGCCAACGCTGTGATTGCGGCTATCAATTACATGAATCGATGAAAATGATTGTCGAACATGGCTGCGGTGCTATTTTTTATTTAGCGGATCATGAAGGTCGTGGCATTGGTTTATTTTCAAAATCATTGGCATATCTGCTTCAAGAGGAAGATTATGATACAGTAGAGGCCAATCATGCACTAGGTTTCGAAGATGATACACGCTCTTACGAAGATGCGATTAAAGTATTAGAAGCGCTTCGCCAAAAGCCTGTGACACTCATTACAAATAACCCGAAAAAATTAGCAGCACTCAAAGAACATGGCTTATTAGCTGACAAACACGTGCCGCTTTGGGGTGGCTTAACCGAAACAAATCGCCACTATTTACAAACAAAAGTCGAAAAGGCTGGCCATATACTAACAGACGGAGGATTAGAAGATGAAGAACGATCAGTACTACATGCAACTCGCCCTTGATTTAGCGGCAAGTGCTAAAGGAAAAACAAATCCGAATCCTCTTGTCGGAGCAGTCATTGTGAAAGACGGTTCCATCGTCGGTACAGGGCTTCATCGTAAAGCAGGTGAGCCACATGCAGAAGTACACGCATTTCGCATGGCGGGTGAGCATGCAAAAGATGCGACGCTTTATGTCACACTTGAACCATGCTCACATTTTGGGAAAACACCCCCTTGTGCAAATTTAGTAAAAGAATCAGGGGTCAAACGAGTAGTCGTAGCGATGCAAGATCCGAATCCTTCTGTTGCAGGCCGCGGTATTAATCTTCTGCGTAATGCAGGGATCGAAGTAGAGGTTGGCGTTTTAGAACAGCAAGCGCGTCGTTTAAATGAACGTTTCATTCATAATATGTTAACATCTCGCCCATTCGTTATCTCAAAATTTGCGATGACATTAGACGGGAAAATCGCTACATATAGTGGGCACTCACAATGGATTACGGGGGAGGAAGCTCGCGAAAATGTGCATGAACTACGTGATGAGGTAGATGCCATTTTAGTAGGGATTGGCACCGTGCTAAAGGATAACCCAGCACTGACAACACGCCTTAAAGAACGTACTGGTAAAAACCCTATCCGCATCGTTTTAGACCGAAAATTACGTACACCACTTAATGCACAAATTGTACATACAGATGAAGCAAAAACGATAATCGTAACAGCTGAAGATCAACAACATAAAGCTGCTGCCTTTGAAAATCTAGGGTTAGAACTACTATATGTACCTGTAATTGATGGCAAGCTCGATTTGAATGTGATGCTCGACGAACTATATAAACGCGGCATTACTCATATATTAGTAGAAGGTGGCGGCGAGGTGAACGCTTCCTTTTTACGCAACGGTCTTATTCAAAAATTTCTTGTGTATGTAGCGCCTAAAGTGCTTGGTGGCCGCAACTCCATTACGCCATTTACAGGAGATGACGTCGAAACAATCGATGCAGCGATGCTATTACAATTTGCGGAAGTTGATAAAATCGGTGAAGATTTGCGCATTACTGCGTATCCGAAAGAAGGATAAAATTTTATGAATCAAAAAGTAGATGTATGCATCGTCGGGGCTGGTCCTGGCGGTGCATTGCTTGCTTATTTATTAGCTAAGGAAGATATTTCTGTGTTATTAATTGAGCAAACAAATCAAATTGCTAAAACATTTCGCGGTGAACACATTAACGAAGAAGGCGAAGCAATTTTAAAAAAGCATGGTCTATTTGATGAGGTTGCTAAACTAGGGTTATTAAAAATGGAGCGGTTGGAATATTGGTTAGACGGTCAATTAACAAAAACGATTACACCAAATCCAGCTGTTGGTCATTTAGGAATCCATGTTCCACAGGGGCATTTATTGCAAGCAATTATTGAAGCAGCCGGGGCTTACGATACATTCAAGTACCGTTTGAATTCACGTGTGACGGAACTTTTACAAGATGCTTCGGGTCGTTATAATGGTGTGCGTGCCATTTGTAACGGGGAAGAATTCGTTGTTAACTGCAGGCTAGTCGTTGGGGCGGATGGTCGCTATTCCACTGTTCGAAAAAAGGCGAATATCGATACAACAACCCGAAAGCACGGCTACGATTTACTATGGGCTCGTATTCCCGCGCCTGTTGGATGGTCGCCATCAATTAAAATGGCACTTGTTGATGGCATGCAAATTTCACTATTTACGCAAGTGAAAGGCTATGTGCAAATTGGTTGGAACATTGCACAAGGAAGCTATCCTACTTTACGAAAACAGCCGTTTGCACCGTTTATTGAAAAGCTTATAAAAGCATTTCCAGAACTTCAGGAAACGGTCACCGAACATATTACCTCTTGGCAAGATTTTGTGCTGCTCGATGTCTTCAGCAGTCAAACAGAAGATTGGGGACGTAACGGGCTTGCATTAATTGGTGATGCCGTTCATACGATGACACCGACTGGAGCATTTGGCTTAAATAGTGCGATGAAGGATGCCGATATACTTGCTGAACTTTTACAGAAACAAACAATTGAACAGCTAGATTCACTAGCATGTGGAACGGCACGTAAGCAAGAAATTGAAAAAATTCAAGCGCTTCAAATTGAAAAAGAACAAGGATTTGCCTCGCAGTTTACCTTGCTAGCTTAACACAGGAGGATGTTATGAAATTTGGATTTGATATCGACGACACGCTTATTAATTTACGTGAGCATGCGTTTCATTTATACAATAAAAAATTAAATAAAAGTTTAGGACTTGATGTTTTTCAAGCGATTCCCACTGTTGAAATCCATGCCCCTTTTGGCTTAACGAACGAACAAGGCGGTCTAATGTGGAAAGAGTCGATGGAGGAAGTTTATTTTACAGATTGCCCTGCCTTTCAAGATGCGGTGGAAACTTTACGTGCGTTAAGTGCGGAAGGACATGACATTTATTACATTACGTCTCGTCCAAAGCATCACTGCCCGCGCACCCGTGCTTGGGTAAAGGCACAAGGCTTCCCGGTAAAGGATGAAAACTTCTACTGTGGCATGGCCGATCACGAGAAAATCGACATTATCCAATCACTCCATCTCGACTACTATGTCGATGATAAACCAGCCGTACTCGAAACATTGCAAGGTCTTGGTACAAAAGTGATTGTAAAAGACCAATCCTACAATCGACATGTCGATTTACCACGCCTCGTGAATTGGGCGGAGTTTAACAGTTTACTATAGAGATAATTGATGCCGGCGGATGTGAACGTCGGCATTTTTTGTTTTGTTGCGGGGATGTTTTGTGCGGATGTAGTGCGCTTTTGTGCGCTTGACGTATGCTTTTGTGCGGATAGGGCCGTGGTTTGTGCGGTTGTCGTACTCTTTTGTGCGGATAGACCACGTTTTGTGCGCTTGGCACTTTTTTGTGCGGATACGCTACGTTTTGTGCGTTTAAAACTTTTCAACGTATGTACTAATCATTTATTACATCTTTATTATTTTTAGCATCTTTTAATAGGCTAATAATTTCTCTATTTTGGTTACGTATATCTTTTAATACCCGCTCGATTGCCAACCCTGTAAAAACTAAAATGACTACTAAT
>JBJEFO010000381.1:1315-8254 GCA_051874135.1 Lysinibacillus sp. | reverse complement strand
GCTTTCGTCGCAAAGGAAACCTTGGCTGTGGCAAAGCGCGAAGGCTACATACTTGACTGATATTCGACTATGGAAATAACTGTTTTTAAATTTGCTCATTGTGTGTATTTACTTAAATAGAAAAGTCTTCTGGAACAAAGACTTTTAGTTGTTTAGGACGAACGTAAACTGTATCGCCTTTTTTGATTGCTAATGCGCGGTATTGTTCTTTTTGTAACTCTGCTTCCAAATATTCATCACTATCTAGTCGTTTCAACTCGATTTGTGCAGTAGGGCCGACTAAATGGATATGTGTAACGGTAGCGGCAACCGTATCATCTGTAGTTTTTTCTTTTTCAATTGAAATATCATGCGGTCGAGCATAGCCTACAGCTTCATCGTGGGTTGCACCATGTAAATCTTCTGAAAGGCTAATCTCAAATTGACCGTATGTGAGTTTGCCATTATGTAGGCGACCTTTAAACAAATTTACATTTCCGAGGAAGTCATATACAAATGGACTGGCAGGATGGTCGTATACTTCTTCTGGACTGCCGATTTGTTCGATTATGCCGCCATTCATGACGATAATGCGATCTGCTACATCAAGTGCCTCTTCTTGGTCATGGGTAACGAAAATACTCGTAATATGGTATTCATCATGTAATTTTCGTAGCCAGCGACGAAGCTCTTTTCGTACTTTTGCATCAAGTGCGCCGAATGGTTCATCAAGTAGCAACACTTTCGGCTCAACTGCTAAAGCTCTAGCTAAAGCGACACGTTGACGCTGGCCACCTGAAAGCTGAGAAGGATAACGATCTGCAAAGTTTTCCAGTTTGACGAGCTGCAATAACTCCATCACTTTTTGTTTAATTGCTTCTTTAGAAGGGCGGCTTTTTCGTGGTCGAACTTTTAAGCCATATGCAACATTATCAAATACCGTCATATGACGGAATAGGGCGTAATGCTGGAACACGAAGCCGACATTTCGTTCTTTTGGATTGATGTTTGTAATATTTTGACCGTCAAATAAAATAACCCCTTCATCTAGTCCTTCTAATCCTGCAATAATCCGCAGTAAAGAGGTTTTACCAGAACCGGATGGACCAAGAAGGGCAATGAGTTCACCAGATGCAATATCAAGTGAAATGTTTTGTAAAGCTTTAAAATTACCAAAAGATTTTGAGACATTTTGAATCGTAATACTCATTTAATGACCTCCTCCGCGTAATCCTGATTTCCACTCAACGATATTTTTCACGATAATGGTCACAATCGCTAAAATCGACATGAGTGAAGCAACGGCAAATGCCGCAGAAAATTGATATTCATTGTACAAAATTTCAATGTGTAGTGGCATCGTATTCGTCATGCCACGAATATGGCCAGAAACGACCGAAACGGCACCAAATTCTCCTATCGCACGGGCATTACATAAAATTAAACCGTATAACAAGCCCCATTTAATATTCGGTAATGTAACGTATAAAAACGTTTTAAATCCGCTTGCGCCAAGCGATATAGATGCTTCTTCATCGGTAATACCTTGGGTTTGCATTAATGGAATAAGCTCACGTGCTACAAATGGTAAAGTCACGAATAGTGTCGCGAGTACAATACCAGGTAACGCAAAAACAATTTTAATATCATTGGCCATGAGCCATTCTCCAAATAGACCTTGTGCGCCGAATAATAAAATAAACGTTAATCCGGCAATAACAGGAGAAATAGCGAAAGGTAAATCAATTAATGTAATTAATAGATTTTTCCCTTTAAAAGAAAACTTCGTAATACACCAAGCAGCAGCAATTCCAAAAATCGTATTTAACGGAACAACGATAAGTGTAACGAGCAACGTTAGTTTAATGGCTGCTAATGCATCAGGGTGTGTTATGGAAGCAACATATGTTTCCCAGCCTTTTTGAAAGGCCGTAATAAATATAGAGACGAGCGGCAATACAAGAAAGACCCCTAAAAAAAGCAATGAAAGTGTAATGAGTATTAGCTTGATAATCAAAGGTTCCGTAGTAGATGAACTTAACTTTTGGTGAGAAGTTGCTTGAACTGTGGACATACATATCCCCCTTTAACTAGGCAAAAATTTGCGATTTGTGTACCACTGGATTAAGTTGATTATGAGCAGTATACAAAACGAGATGACAAGCATAACTGTCGCAACGGCAGTAGCCCCGACATAATCGTATTGCTCGAGCTTTGTCATAATAATGAGTGGAGTAATTTCAGTTTTCATTGGCATATTGCCAGCAATAAAAACAACCGATCCGTATTCCCCAAGTGCTCGTGCAAATGCTAAAGAAAATCCAGTAATAATAGCAGGCATTAATTCTGGGAAAATTACTTTTGTAAATGTTTGCAAGCGATTAGCACCTAGGCTAGCAGATGCTTCCTCTGCTTCACTGCTAAAATTTTGTAATACAGGCTGTACAGTTCGTACGACGAAAGGTAAGCCGATAAATGTTAGGGCAATAATAATACCGAGTGGTGTAAAAGAAATTTTAAAATCAAAAAATTGACCAAGCCATCCATTTGGTGCATAAAGCGTTGTTAAGGCAATCCCAGCAACAGCTGTTGGTAAAGCAAATGGTAAGTCAACAAGTCCATCAATAAAGCGTTTCATCGGGAATTGATAACGCACTAATACCCACGCAATCATTGTGCCGAAAAGCACATTTAATAGACCAGCAGCTAGTGCAGCGCCAAAGCTTAATTTATAGGAAGCAACAACGCGTGGATGCGTAATCGTATCCCAAAACTCGGACCAGCTCATCGATAATGTGTTGAAAAAAATCATAGCAATCGGTAGTAGTACTAAAATACTAAGATAAAGCATGGTATATCCGAGCGATAAAGAGAAGCCCGGAATAATTGTGTAATTTTTTTTCTTCAATATGTACACCTCCTATACAAACATTAAAAGAAAAATAGTGAAGTCATGCATTAACTCGCACTTACAGTAGTGCGAGTTATGCTTGTCGAATCATTACTATTCATAAATTTCGTCAAATGTACCGCCATCACTGAAATGTGTTGTTTGTGCTTCTTGCCATCCGCCGAAGTCTTCGATTGAAACGAGCTCAAGCGTTGGGAACTGCTCCGCATGTTTAGCTAAAATTTCTTCGTTACGAGGACGATAGTAGTTAGCCGCTGCAATTTCTTGACCGATATCTGTATACAAGTATTGAAGATATGCTTCTGCAACTTCACGTGTGCCTTTTTTATCAACGATGTTGTCAACAATGGCAACAGGTGGTTCAGCTAAAATACTTAAAGAAGGCGTTATAATTTCAAATTCATCTTTACCTGATTCATTTAACGATAAATACGCTTCATTTTCCCAAGCGATTAATACATCACCAATCTCACGTTCAACAAATGTTGTTGTTGACCCACGTGCGCCAGAATCCAATACTTCCACATTGCTATATAAATCTTTGATAAAAGCCTTTATTTTTGCTTCATCACCATCAAATTGTTTTGAAGCAAATGCCCATGCAGCTAAGTAGTTCCAGCGAGCACCACCAGATGTTTTTGGGTTCGGTGTAATAACCGAAACGTCTTCTTTTACTAGATCATCCCAATCTTGAATGTTTTTCGGGTTACCTTTACGAACTAAAAAGACAATTGTTGATGTGTATGGTGTTGAGTTGTAGTCAAACTGTGATTGCCAATCTTTATCTAGTAAATTACGAGCTTGAACGATTTCATCAATATCGTAAGCGAGTGCTAGAGTGACAACGTCTGCCTCTAAACCGTCAATAACAGCGCGGCCTTGTTTACCAGAACCGCCATGCGATTGATTAATCTTTACGTCTTGACCTGTTTGTTCTTTCCAGTGGTTAATAAATTCCGCATTAAATTCTTCATAAAGTTCACGCGTTGGATCGTAGGATACGTTTAGTAGTTCAACAGGTTCTTTGCTATCGGTTGCTGTACTACTAGTTGTTGCTTTATCAGTTGTTGCATTATCACTACCACAAGCGGCTAGTACCGCAATAATCACTAAGAATAACGTACTTAATAACCAATTTCTTTTTTTGTTCATGAATACCACTCCCTTTAATAAATTAAGAAAAGGCAGTGTGTACGAGTAGGTACACACTGCCTTCAGTTGTCTGATCGGCAAATTATTTTGTTGTGCTTGCTTGAGGCTAGCTTCTCAAATAAGCTTACAAATACAATAAAACAAATATAACCTATAAGTCAACAAGGAATTAAAGTTAAAATCGAAATGGGTTTAATTACCTATGGATATTGGAATTTTAAAATGAATTTACACATTTTTAGAATATTATCGATTTTTTTAGAAAAACGATGGTTTTAAGCGTAAAATTACTATATCCATTTATTTTCATCGCCAGAAACACGAAAGTAGGCTCGAAACATGATGAAAAAAGGAGTACACTAAAGATGATTGGATTTTGAAAAGGAAGGGTTTGCTTATGCAAAAAGTAGATGCAATTATTGTCGGTGGAGGTCCATGTGGATTATCTGCAGCTATTGAACTGCAAAAAATTGGTTTGAAGCCAATTGTTATTGAAAAAGGGAATATCGTAAACGCGCTGTATAATTATCCAACGCATCAAACATTTTTTAGTACAAGTGAAAAATTAGCGATTGGCGATGTCCCATTTATTATAGAGGAGCATAAACCGCGTCGAAATCAAGCGCTTGTTTATTATCGTGAAGTTGTAAAAATGAAGGAGCTTCATGTGAATCGTTTCGAAAAAGTACAGCGTGTAAAGAAAAATGGGGACAAGTTTATTGTTTCTACTTCTAAAGATGAATATGAAACACCGTACGTAGTCATTGCGACAGGATATTATGACAATCCAAATTATATCGGTATTCCAGGAGAGGATTTACCGAAAGTGTATCACTATTTCAAAGAAGCACATGAGTTTTTCGACACAGACGTGGTCGTAATTGGTGGCAAAAATTCGGCTGTTGATGCGGCGCTAGAGTTGAATAAAGCAAAAGCGCGCGTGACAGTTGTCTATCGTGGCAGTGAGTATTCACCTAGCGTAAAACCGTGGATTTTACCAGAATTTGATGCATGTATTCGCAACGGTGAGATTACGATGCATTTTGAAAGTCACGTAAAAGAAATTCGTGAAGATGAAGTAGTAATCGATGTACAAGGGAAAGAGCAAGTGATAAAAAATGATTTCGTCTTTGCGATGACAGGATATCATCCAGATCATGACTTCATCCGTGAAATGGGCGTGGAAATTGATGAGGAAACAGGTCGTCCGTATTTTGATGCAGAAACAATGGAAACAAATGTTGAAAATTTATTTATCGCCGGCGTCATTGCAGCAGGTAATAACGCAAATGAAATCTTTATTGAAAACGGTCGCTTCCACGGGGAGTTGATTGCGAATAAAATTAAAGGATAAGGAGCTGCCTTAAGTTATCTTAGCGTAACAACCTTTAAATGTATGTAAATAAAAAGACCAAACATATTATTTTTTGAATATGTTTTGGTCTTTTTTGCTATTCAACTAACGAAGCACTTTAGTTCAATAAGGAATGAAATAAAGGTCTCATATTTATTATAAATTTGCTTTTCTTTGCAATTTCAATTATTTATCATTTTAAATGTTTTAAATACTGCGTACAAAATCGATATGATTAGGAGAAAAATAAACAACCAAGAAATCAAGATAAATATTATCCCGTCATATCCTACACTCAAAACATAAACTTGCAAGATTGAGTATATTAAACCATAAGATGAAATAATCATCGGTATATAAATTTTTCTTTTGACGTTTTGAATACGGAAATACAAAAATAATGTCAAAATTATTAAAGTTATAGCGAGCAATGGCAGTGAGACCGATAATTCAAATACCCTTAAATTCATAATACAGCCCCTTTTTTATACAACCCGTTTCAAATAAGGAATTTTTCCAATGATCAGTACAGCGATTAAAGATGCAAATAGCATCACAACAATTTGTACAGGAATGCCAATTGCCGGATGAATAATAATACCATTAGCATCATGGAAGTATGGGCGTATAACATCTAAAAGCATTGGATGTACTAAGTAAATACCGAAGCTCGTAAATGAAATACGTTGTAATAGTTTACTAGGAGCGAATTGCTCATTTTGCTGACGCTTCATAATAAAGTATTTAAAGAAAACAAATAGCGCAATCGACATTGCTAAAACATTAGGCGTTGCGTACCCAAACGCATAGCTTGAAAATTGTCCTTGGTCGATTGTCAGTGCATTTGTACGCAAAATTGTTGCAATTGCACCGATTATGCCTGCTATGTATATGATAATACGCATCCGTTTTGATTGGTCAAACTTGCCTAAATAAAACCCTAGTAAAATAATTCCTATAAATTCAGTAAGCGGAAAGTAATTTACAAGTTTATTTGGTACAAGAAATGAGTAATAACGGAATACGCCGAAAAATAGTAAATACATAGCGACCGTATAGCCGACAATTTGCTGGCTCGCATAGCGACAAAATACATTAAACATCGGTACTAATAAGTAAATTCCGATTAAAGCGTAAAAATACCATAGATGATAATATACATTGGCATTTAAAAATAACTGTTTGAATTCTGTGAATGAAGCCGCACTTTTATAAATATACCAAACACGCCATAAGTAATAGATGACCGACCAAAAAACAAACGGAATTAAAATTTTATTAGCACGTTTAGAAAAGAATTCTTTTAACGATTCTTCCTTTTTGCCGAGCAATAGTGCACCTGAAATCATAAAGAAAATAGGCACACACCATCTGGATAGACTATTGTAAATAATACCCGCTTCCCACATCGAGAAATCTATTTTTTGATACATCGTTGCATAGGGCGCTGCAGCATGAATAGAAAGCACACCGATGATGGCGATTGTCCGTAAATAGTCCATATAATATATACGTGGTTTCATATTAGGCACCTCTTTATGTT
>JBJEFO010000381.1:0-1215 GCA_051874135.1 Lysinibacillus sp. | reverse complement strand
ATATGACAGTATTCTTTAATAAGTACAAATAAAGTGAAAGTTATCCACGATGCGAAAAATGAGTTATAATTACCCCGAGGTGATATAGATGGTTCAAAAAGTGGTTTTAATAACGACAGGTGGAACAATTGCAAGTAAACGAAATGAATTTAATAAATTAGAATCAGGTAAAATGAATGGCGATGAAATTTTAGCATTGTGTGACCTCGACAATGATATTGAAATAGAATTAATTGATTTATTCCAACTTCCATCAATGCATATGACTTTTGAAAATTTGAATCGTTTGAATGAAGTCATACATGAAAAATTGCAAGATGAAAATGTTTTAGGGATAGTGATTACACATGGCACAGACAGCTTAGAAGAAACGGCATATTTTTTAGATTTAACAATTAATGATAATAGACCTATCATTGTGACTGGTTCGCAGAAATCATCTGAAGATGTCGGAACTGATGTATATTCAAATTTAAGAAATTCGATTTTAGTTGCTGCTAGTAAACAAGCTAAAAATATTGGCACATGTGTAGTATTTAACGAGAAGATTTTTCATGCAAAATATGTAAAGAAATCACATTCTTCAAGTATCAATGGCTTTGGTACTATTGGATACGGTATGCTTGGATATATCGATAATGATGAAGTGATCATTTATCAAAAACCAGCAAATACGGAATACTATGAAATTAAGCCAAAATATCCAACAGTTGAATTAATTTATTCATATTTAGGAGCGAGTTCAACTATTTTAGATTTTCTCTTGGAAACAGACATAGAGGGCATTGTAATAGTTGGTGCGGGTAGGGGGCAAGTCTCTCCTAAGATGGTCGAAAGTATTGAGAAGATGTGTCAGAAGGGTATCAAAGTGGTTTTAACAACTGCAACAGAAGAAGGACGAGTATTCCCGACATATGATTACTATGGTAGCGCAAATAATCTTCAAAAAATGGGCGTTATAATGGGTGGAGACTTTGATCCTAAAAAGGCAAGAATTAAGCTGATGTTAATGTTAGCGAATAAAGATATGGATTATAATTCTTTTATGCATTAATGAATTACGTAAATTGGTAATATCTAGAGGGTGTCGTTAATACCGAACGTTATATTAAGTAATTAGTACATCACTTAGTATAGGGGACGGCGTCAGAAAAATACGGATATACAACGGTAAGAATATACACGATTTTATTCAATAACGTTGATGATGTAACA
>JBJEFO010000380.1:0-8262 GCA_051874135.1 Lysinibacillus sp. | reverse complement strand
TTACCAAGTGCAAATGATGCGGTTGGAAATTTACATGAACTTACACGAGAATGAGCAATTCATGACACTTTATCATACTATTAAGGATGAGATCGAGGTACACGGGGAGCCGATTGATCGGATTAATATGTCGCTGTTTGTTGGACATTATTTTATGTTGAATATGAAAGACTATGACGAAGCGCTGCCGCATTATCAAAAAGCATTAAGTCTTGCCATAGAATTTTGTAATCCAAAGGTTATTAGTATAGCGATGAATAATATTGCGGTTATTTTATATGAAAAAAATGAAAAACCGTCAACTATATTACAATTTCTAGAATTTTATATGACGCATATCGAAAACTTAGGCGGTATAAATGACTTAACCTATATAGAAGCACATGGCATGTATTTTCGAACGCTTATCTCAATGAAACAGCTCGAAAAAGTACAATCAAAAATTAACTATTTACTCACTTTTAATGTATCGCCTTTTGTACATTTGAAATTATATTATTATCTCGCGCTTTGTCAGTTTGAGGGAGAGGAGTATGCACAATCTCTTGAAACATGTGAGAAGATGTTAGAGATTTTAAGAGAAAACACATCACTTCATGACCTACTCTACATATATCTTGAAGTTTATGACATTATGATGCGTATAGCGACAGTACAGAATAGTCCTCGTTATGCACAGTATGAGAAACAATATGAGGAAATTTTAGAAAAAGAACAGGCACGTATACAACAGCATTTGACGAAAGTTATGGATTTTTATGAAGCTTTGCCGTACTATGAACCGAATGAAAATTTCTATCGTAAAATGAACCAGGAAGTTGGTACATTTTTTGTTCTAAATACGAATGATATTCAGCAAATTTTATCAAAAATTTCGGGAAAGTATACGTTTATGTGGACAATTTTTACGAGTAGTTACGGTATTTATATTCATGAAGAATTAACAGAGAAAGAGCTATCTACTTTACTAATACCGCTAGAAAAGTATGAAAATTATACATTTTGTCACTTTAAATCAAACAAAGATACACCGAAAAACTGCTATGTTCACATGCAGGCAACATTATACTATCAAGAGCATCTTTCTATGAACATGTTTTAGATGTAAAACCTAGGGATCCTAGGTTTTTTCATCTTGTAAATGCGAATAAAATAATTATTTTTCTTAAATTTTTAAAAAATCGATGAACTAACGGAAAAATGCCGAAATTAAATTAAATTTCTGTAATTTTAAGAGTGATTAGCTCTCTCTTATTAGTATATAATGAAGTCATTGTGCCAGAGGGTATATATTCGTGAATAAACTAAAAAGTCGATAATATTTTCATTTATACGGTGGAGAGAGGAGTCAAAACCGTATAATTATTTTTTTTGTAAAAATAATGTTCGGGAATTTGTTGTTCGATTGTAAAGATTGAAGGTAGTATTGTAATGAGTAAATGGGAAAATAAATGGCTTCGCGCCGTATTGCCAGCATTGTTGATTCACTGTAGTATCGGAACGGTTTATTGTTGGTCATTATTTAAAGCAGATATTGCACATTATATTGGGAAACCAATTGGCGAGGTCGAATGGGCATTTAGTATTGCGATTTTTGTGTTAGGGATGTCTGCTGCATTCGGTGGAAAATTTGTAGAAAAAGATATTCATAAATCTTCGTTAATCTCAGCATTATTTTTTGTTGTTGGGATGGCAGGAACAGGATTTTTCATTTATCAAAAATCATTAATCGGTATTTACATTTGTTATGGTGTTATTATGGGAATCGGTCTAGGGATTGGTTATTTAACACCGGTAAAAACATTAATGCTTTGGTTTGACAAGCAAAAAGGTTTGGCAACAGGTCTTGCTGTAGCAGGTTTTGGTTTAGCAAAAGTAATCGCTAGTCCGTTAATGGAGGCGTTACTTGGTGCGACAACGGCTGAAGGTGTATTAGTAGACCCAACGCGTGTTTATAAAATGTTTTATATTTTAGCGGCTCTTTACTTAGTGATGATGTTTATTGGTCATTTATTAATTAAAAAACCGGCTGGCTGGGTAGAAGCAGATCATGCGAAACAGTCATTTAACTATATGGCGGTGCTAAAAAATAAAACATTTATCGGTATTTGGATTATGTTCTACATTAATATTACGTGTGGGCTTGCATTAATTGCACAAGAAAAAGCGATGCTAGCATTTGTAGGATTCGGTGCGATTAGTTTAGTAAGTTCATTAACAGCAGTATTTAATGCAGGCGGTCGTTTATTCTATTCTGCATGGGCAGACCGATTAGGTGACCGCAACACGATTTATAAAGTCGTTTTTATTTCAACGATTTTAGCCATTGTGGCAACACTCGTGTTTGATGCATTTAACAATTCACTTGCGATTTTAATTATCGTGTTACTTTGTGTTATTAATGCTGGATACGGTGGTGGTTTTTCGAACTTACCGACATTACTGGCAGACCGCTTTGGACTTGAAAGCATTAGTACGGTACACGGCTTAGCGTTATCAGCTTGGGCGTTCGCTGGCCTTTCTGGAAACCAATTAAGTGCATTTGTTTTAAATAAAACAGGCTCTTATGAAGTGTTACTATACGTATTAATGGGCATGTTTGCAGTTGCGACGGCGATTAGTATGTGGGTCGTAAAACCAGGACGTGTGCAATTCGTAAACGCACCAAAAGCAACACAAGAAAAAGTAGCAGTAAACTAACATAAAATGCTTTCGGGGGTTCGTCCCTTGAAAGCATTTTTTTTAGGCTATTTATATTAACACAAAAGGTTGTATCTGATAGGTGAAAATAGCTTACATTTGGTATAATAAAAATAATGTAAAGGGGGACTATTCCATGGTAACGAGTTATAAAAATATTGCAGTAGCGCTAGATTTTTCACAGCAATCGATTCATGCATTTGAACGCGCGGTAAAGATTGCAAAAGAAAATAGCGCAACATTACTTTTAATCAGCGTAGTAGATACACATTCGTTTGGGACAGTAGAGGCGTATGATTACAAATATGCTGAGCAATTAAAGAATGAATTACAAGTGAAGCTTGAGGAAATGAAGCAAAAAGCGATTGAAGCTGGTGTTGAACAAGTAATCACCAAGGTTGAGGTAGGTAAGTCAAAAGTCATCTTAACAGAGTTACCGGATATCAACTTAATGGTCATTGGCGCAACAGGTTTAAATAAAGCAGAAAAATTTGTGCTAGGTTCTGTATCAGAGAAAGTTGTACGTCATTCGAAATATGATGTGTTAGTTGTACGTAATTAATAAAAATAACCTATCTTGAGTTTAAGATAGGTTATTTTTATGTTGGTGCCATGTTGGTGCCACCTTTGTACCGGGGAAGTACCGGGTACGTGCCACCGTTAAAGAAAAACTTTTAACACGTTATTTTCCTTCACAGGTCGAATACGCGTCATCTCGTGGAAGCGTTTCTCTTCGCGGTACGGTAGGCGACGAATAGGTGTTTTTCGATCATCCGGGTCCATTTGGAAATGCTCGACCCGCCCTTTTGCCAAACAAATAAGTCGCTGAAATGGATTAACGGCAATTGCATTGACGTATTTGCCAAATAGCATAAAATCATAGCCGTCATTAAAATAAATATTTAAGAGTGCGCGACTATGTGCAATGTGATGTGGTGTGTTACACGGATACCAAGCATCTTTAAACGTAATACCAAGGAGTACAATGTAATGAATTTCTTCATGAATGTCTTCTACTTCTACAAACTGATATGGATTTTCTTGTGATAATCGGTAAACCTTTAAAGCAGGGTCAAACGAATGCAATTCATGATAAATAACTGTAAAAACAGGCAGACGAACACGTTGTTTAACTACTAAACTATGGGGTGGGCGCGGTGATGTTAGAAATAGTTTATTCTTTGTATAATAAGAAACATCTTTTCCGATTACTTGTTGCTGCTGCGTATTTTCATAAACAACTGCATAGTACATATGTAAAAGCTTAACGATTCGGTATGTAGAATTTTCGTATGGACTGTCAAAAATATACGCAGCACATTCGTCTAAAGAATCGAATCCATCATAAAAATAATAGCTGTCAAAAACGGAGTCTAACCATTCTTTGCAAATGGCGTCCTCTGTTTCAAAAAACATTGTATTCTCAATTAGTTTGCGAGAAGAAATAAGTTTTCCGTCAAATTCCCTTAAAATACCTATTGATAATAAATGCTCTGTTAAAATCTTTTCATACGCCTCTTTTTGTAAAATGGCGTGTGTCATCATGATAAATCACCTCTTCTATAAATAATCGGTATGTAAAAGGACACGGTGCACATGTGGAAATTAAATCTTTTGTAGCGCTACGAAAGTCATTATATTTTTAAATTTAACGTAAAACGATTACATAATCAATTTAGAAATTGAATTCAAAAGGATAATAGTAATAAAATGTAAAAAATAAATCGATTTTTACAGATTTTTATTTTTCAACATATATAATGAGAAAAGGAATGAAGAAACGAGGTAGTGTCATGAAATTTGTCGTTTTAGCGATTGTGGTAGGGGTTATTTTGTGGATGCTCGTCTCCGCAGAAATGACTTATATTCGCGCGGATAAACAAAAAAGAAAATGATCAATAAAAAATAGTTATTAGAATGTATAAGAAGAAAAGTAATAAATCTCCACGTTGCATCAGTTTTCGTATATAATAAATACGCGAAAACTGATGTAAATAGAAAGAAGTGTAGAGAATGAATCAAACGGAACAAATAAGTCCTGTGAAGCTCATGTGGAAAATGACTCGCCCACATACGCTCACTGCCACGTTTGCACCTGTTATTTTAGGAACAGTAATGGCGTTAGCGGTCACGGATATTGATTGGGCAATGCTTGCAGCAATTATGAGTGCATGCCTATGCTTACAAATTGCCACGAATCTTTTTAATGAATATTACGATTTTAAGCGTGGGTTAGATACAGCGCATTCAGTTGGAATTGGTGGCGGTATTGTAAGACATGGGTTAAAGCCAAGCAACGTATTGACGGTGGCGTTCGTGCTTTATGGCATTGCAGCAATTTTAGGTGTTTATATTTGTATGAATAGTAGCTGGTGGTTAGTAGCTATTGGGATATTTGGCATGGCTGTAGGGTATTTATATACAGGTGGACCACTGCCGATTGCGTATACACCATTTGGCGAATTATTTGCAGGTGTCCTAATGGGCTCTGGTTTTGTCCTTATTTCATATTTTGTTCAAACAGGCACGATTACATGGGATAGCGTGCTAATTTCGCTCCCAATTGCGATTTTAGTTGGGGCTATTAATATGTCAAACAATATTCGTGACATCGAAGAAGATATTATTGGTGGACGTAAAACATTAGCGATTTTACTAGGGCGTGATCGTGCAATTATGTTGCTAATGATAGCGTTTATCGTATCATTTGCTTGGATTGTCGGACTAATCGTAGTAGGCATTATTAGTCCTTGGGCATTAATCGTATTTTTAGGTATTAAAAAGCCGATTGAAGCAATTCGTGCATTCCGTGTTGGCAAAGAGCAAATGCGTGTAGCAATGAAATCAACGGCATTAACAAATACAATTTTTAGCTTCTTATTAGCAATTGGTTTATTCATTGCACAAATTTAAATAAGATGTGGATACAACAAACGATTGTTGTGTTCACATCTTTTTTTGTTATTAGTACTTTAAGTGTGTAATTTGAAATATTTAATGGACCAAAATCCCTTCTATTCTACTAAAAGTAAATGTTAGAAAAGTTTGAAAATGATTAATTCGTATTACCCAGAAGGTTAAATGTTTTTAGTATAATAATGGATATACATAGCTTTATTTAAAAGATAGGGGAGTTAATATGATAAAGCGTATCTTATGGTTAACGACACTATTAGTTGCGGTATTTTACATCACACCGAGCGTTTTAAGTGAATATTCGAGCGAGAGTGGAGAAGAACAATTTTTAGAAGGTGCTATTTTTGATGAAGTTAGTGTAAAGTTCGACGTTCATGCAATGGGCATTAGCAAAGAGCAACAGATTTTATCGGTTCGCACGTTTAATGCTGATTTAACAGATGAAATTGAACTGTATTTTAAAAAACAGCTCATTTTACACGGGATGAAAGATTATGAAATTGAAGTATATGCAGACGAAAAGGAAGGCGTACGAAACTGAGAGAATATTATTATGTATAAGTAATTTATCTATTCTTTCTATACATATTGCCATAAATAGAATCCTTGCTGTTTGGTCATTTAACCTTAACAGCTATGGATTCTTTTTGTTTATCTTGGGAGTTTACTCGCCACTTCTAAATATAATTTAAAATTAGTTTAAATACATAGGTCACTATACTGTTCCCTCATATAAATATACTAAGGGGGAAGGTTACTATGTATGATATTTCAAGATAATACAGGAAAACGTTGGCTGAAAGTAAAAATAGTGTTTGGAATAGGGTTACTCATGGTCATTTTATTAATTGCACTCACTATGCTTCATCGGTACGAAGTGATTGCTTTGCCATTGCTAAATGCGTTTACCGAGCAACTTTATAGTGTTATAAAAAACGTATTTATTGCCTATCTTTTTTTTACGATAGTAGTCGGGTTTTTACGCATGTCTATCACTATCATCTTTTGCTTTAGGCAGAAACGAAGAAATGAAGTAATTAAAGAATACCGTATGTTCAACCAAAGCCATTTTAGAACATTTAACCCGAGTGTCACAGTTATAATTCCTGTGTATAACGAGGAAGTGGTCATTCAAAGGACGATAGGATCCATCTTAAAAAGCAAATATCCTATCACGGAAGTACTTATCATTGATGATGGATCGACAGATAAAACAGCAGAAATCATAACGAAAATGAAAGACGTACGTTCAAAAGTAAAAATCATTAAAAAGCATAATGGCGGAAAGGCCTCGGCTCTTAACGTAGGCATAAAAAAAGCGAGGGGCGACGTTATCATTACGATTGATGCAGATACGGTTTTCGATGAATATACCATTTCTCACTTAGTAGAAAATTTTTCTGACCCTCGTGTAGCGGCGGTTTCTGGAAACTGTAAAATCGGTAATAGGATTAACCAAATTAGTTTATGGCAACATATCGAGTACGTAACAGCAAATCAGTTAGAAAAACGGGCTTTTGAAGAACTAAATTGCATTACAGTTGTACCGGGTTCTAATAGTGCTTGGCGAAAAAGCGTTGTACAGGAGCTAGGATACTACCATAATGATACATTAGCGGAAGATTCAGAGCTAACCCTTCGAATTTTAAATGCCGGTTATAAAATTATTTATGAGGACCGAGCTATTTCATATGAAGAATGCCCAGAAACAGTGAAGGACTTCATCAAACAACGGAATCGATGGTCTTATGGTATTTTACAAGTTGCTTGGAAACATAAAAGGAATATTGTTCATTCTCCAAATAAAACATTGAAATATTTTGCAGTGCCTAGCTTAATATTTTCCTACTTATTATTATTAACTTCCCCATTGATTGATGTCATTTTTATTGTTGCCCTTTTGTCAGGAACATCTTCAATTTATTTTTTTGCGCTACTGTTTTATCTCACAGATTTTTTAAACTCTTTTATTGCATTTAAAATTGGCAAGGAAAAAATGAAACCACTTGTATGGATATTTTTACAACGGATAGGCTATCGTTATTTGTTAGCCTACGTTACATGGACATCAATCATTAGAGCATTGAGAGGAAACCAAGTAGGTTGGCGAAAATTAAATCGCTCAGGAAATAATGTTTATAAAGTGTAAGGTGGAAAGGGAAAATGATGAAAATTGCTATCCATCAACCAAACTATTTACCGTGGATTGGATATTTTGATAAGTTGGACCAAGTAGATAAATTTGTCATATTAGATAAAGCACTGCACTCAAAAAGTAGTTACATTCATCGTTCAAAAATTAAGACTCCTAATGGCAGCTTGACGCTTACAATACCACTAAAAAATAAAGAGCAACCGATTAACGAATTGCAAATTGCTAGTGAAGAGACATGGCAAAAGAAGCACTGGAAGGCAATCGAGTCTAACTATAAAAAAAGTGCGTACTGGCTTACGTATAAGGATGGGTTTGAACAGCTTTATCATGAGAAATGGACACATCTAGCTCCATTCAATATTGCACTCATCCATCACATTAAGTCGCTATTAAATATTCCGACTGAAATTGTACTCGAATCTGATTTTCAGCGAGACTTTGGTAGTAAAAATGAAAGAAATGTAAACATCGTATCCCATCTAGGGGGGGAT
>JBJEFO010000379.1:0-1916 GCA_051874135.1 Lysinibacillus sp. | reverse complement strand
GTTATTTGTTGGATAATAAAAGAGAAGGCAAGTGATTAGAGCATCTTTGGGGGGATTCTAATGATATTTAAAAGGCAAGAGGGGTTTCGTTACGCATTTGGGGAGCCGCTAGAGGCAGGGGTTGTTATTCTTATTGAGGGGAAACCGTTAGATGTTGAACGAACACGAATTCCGTGTGAAATTTTAGATATTAGTCCGCGTGGTTTGAAAATATCCATAGGTGAAGATTTTAATGAACATAAAAACAAAGTATTACAATTGGAAGTTTCCTTTATTTTGGATGCAACTGAAATAAAAGGAATCGGTGAAATTGTATGGTCTAAAAAATTTGGAAGCGGGTATCATTATGGTATTACCTTCTTTAATCAAGCAAGTGTAGAAGATTTAATTATAAATGAACTTAAAACACGAAGACGTAAAGAAATTTTACATGCAAAGGTCAAAAGTTAATAGAAAAAAACGACTTGTATGAAAACAGGGCAAATTTGTGTCATTGCTAAAATTCTTTTTTTTTGAAGGAGGAATTTTAACGGGCCTGTCGAATCAATATAATATAGCCGTAATTGAAGGAGGAGTTTACATGCTGAAATTTAACATTCGTGGTGAAAACATTGAGGTAACTCCAGCGATTCGTGAGTATGTAGAAGCAAAAGTAGAAAAAGTTGAACGCTATTTTAATGAGGACGTAAACGCGACAGCGAACGTTAATTTAAAAGTGTACAACGATAAACAAACAAAAGTAGAAGTAACAATTCCGATGAAAAGTGTGACGCTTCGTGCAGAGGAGCGCAATAACGATATGTATGCTGCTATTGACCTAATCGTCGACAAATTAGAGCGTCAAATTCGTAAGCACAAAACAAAAGTAAACCGTAAGTTCCGTGAACGTGAAGGTGCGGGTGTATACTTTGCAAATGTTACACAAAATGGAGCAGAAGTAGAGCAAGAAGAAGAATACCAAATTGTTCGTACAAAACAATTTGACCTTAAGCCGATGGATCAAGAAGAAGCAATTCTTCAAATGAACATGCTAGGTCATGATTTCTACATCTACACAGATGCAGAATCAGACAGCACTAACATCGTATATAAACGTAAAGATGGAAAATACGGCTTAATTGAAACAAATTAACTAGAATATGTAGCCTTCGCGTAAAGCGAGGGCTTTTTTTATGGATAGAAAAAGACATTATCATCATCTATTTCCGTCGAAGCATCTGTACAGAAAAGTAGATGTTTAGTACGCAACAATAAATACTATTCGCGCCTGACCAACCGCCAGGGCATGCCGCTTGGTCAAGCGCGAATAGTGTAGCATTAAATTCCCCCTATATATGGCACACTTTCATATTAAATGAAAAATATCCGCTCTTGAAACTTTTGGCATAGGTTGCTTATTGTTATATACTAAAATATAGAAATCTATTAAATGAGGTATATAAATGGGAAATTTATATAATGAATGGCTAGAAAAGTCGCTGTATAAAGAAGAGTTACAAGGAATAGTAGAAGAAGCTGAAGTTGCAGATCGTTTTTATCAAACGGTGCCATTTGGGACAGGTGGTATGCGCGGGAAATTAGGGGCCGGTACGAATCGTATTAATATTCATACGATCCGATTAGTCGCAGAAGGGCTTGCGCGCGAAATTGAAAAGCAAGGTGAGCTGGCAAAAATGCGTGGTGTTGTGATTGCATACGATACGCGCCATTTTTCACAGGAGTTTGCATATGAGACAGCAGGGGTACTAGCCGCGCACGGTATTCAAAGCTATGTATTTACGGCAAGCCGTCCGACGCCAGAGCTTAGTTTTGCTGTACGTTATTTAGCTGCTTATGCCGGTGTCGTTATTACGGCAAGCCATAACCCGAAACAATATAACGGCTTTAAAGTGTATGGTGAAGACGGAGCACAGCTA
>JBJEFO010000378.1:0-8316 GCA_051874135.1 Lysinibacillus sp. | reverse complement strand
CGCTTTAATATGATCCATAAATTTTTGCTGGTCAATTTCACCTTTTGCATTCGTTAAGGAACTACTTCCGATTTTTACAACAATCCGTTTTCTCTCCATTTTGATTCCTCCAAATAGAAAAAAGCACTTTTCGCCTAAATTGCTTAGGACGAAAAACGCTTTCCGTGGTACCACCTAAATTGAATGCAAATTGCATTCCACTTCATCTCATAACGCTGAGTCGGCGCCTAGTTTTGCTAGGAGCGTATCCGAAGTAGGTTCAGACGTCTTTTTCTGCGCGCACCTTGCAGCCTATGGGTGTCGCTCTCTAATCCAGCTAAGTCACGCTTACTAGTCTTCGCTATGCTTTTCATTATTTGTGTATAAGAATGCATCACAATTGGATTTTTGTCAACTAAGTTTAGCAATTTAGGAATAAAAGTGGAAGAAGTATTGAAAAAAGTTCATTTTAAAATCAAGGATTTTCAATAAAAGGTGATAGGTAAGTAGTATTTACAGCACACCCCTTGAATTTAATAATTATAAACCGCTCGAATATACGCTTCTCGTTGTTCATCTGTTTGTTGTACATGATTTAATAATAAAACGCCAACAGTATGCCCGTTTATTTCATCGTTAACAATAAATTGTAAGTTCACAGGTTGAATATTTCCATCAACAGGACATTCTCCTTTAAACTCTACAACATTTTGTCGCTTTTGTGTTTCAAAATACACCCAATTCCCTTTTTCGCAATAATTATGGAAAGCTTGCTCATTCGTTACATTACTATCGTCCACTAACGATAAATTTTTTATGTAGTCAATCGAATCGTTTTCTGTAATATCATCTTGTGGACCGTAAAAATAATAAAACACCCCAATAACAAGCAAAGGAACGATCCATAGTATTGTTCTTTTTCCTGGCTTCATCTCCAAATCCCTCCATCTCCCGATAAAACTATTATATCATTGATATGTTATATAATTCTAGATTGAGATAATATTTTCTGTTTTCTGCGATAAAGTTGTTCGGATGGGAATTCGTAAAAGAATGGATTTTAAATATCGGAAAAATCAAAAAAGACAGGGGGAATGAAGAAGACAAATTGAAATGTATTTTACCATTTCAATTTGTCTGTAGCGTTTGTTATGCAGATAAATATTTTTTACGTATTGGCGATAAAACGAGTGCCGTAATCAAAATTAACACAGCGATAATACCTGCTGACATAAATAAACCGCCGTAGCCATTTTGTGCAGCCATTGTTGTAATGTCTGTTACGCTAGAAGTAATGATATCCTTTAATGTTGGATCTTGAATATTTGCGATAGCAGCATTTAGTTCTGCTTGTGAAAATTCACCGCCACCTGAAAAAGTTTGAGCAAGCTGCCCGAGTTCCATTTGTGCTTCTGCAGATAATTCTGCATTACTGATGTTGGCTTGGAGCTTTTCTGGAAACTCCGTTGCAAATAAATTAGGCATTTCATTAAAGCCACGTGCGATAAAGCCTGCATAAATCGTCGGTGCAAGCGTCATCCCAATTTGACGCACTAGCGAAAGGGTTGCTATCGAAGAACCTTTATCTTTTTTTACACCTTCAGTTGCTAACATATTGAGCGGGGCACCAAGAATAATCCCCATTCCTATACCAGCGATAACCGAGGCCACGATAAAGTGCCATTTTACTTCAATCCATAAAGGGAATAAGAAGAAACCAATAATGGAAATGATGCCGGATAAAATTACTGCAAAAATAGGTCCTTTTTTATCAACGAATACACCACCGAAACCAGCGCCAATACCCGCTGCAATGGCAAGAGGTGTCATCCAATAACCGGATTTTTCTGCCGCAATACCAAGTACTTGCTCAGAAAATGCAGGAATGAAAATCATCGCTGCAAGCAATGCCCCGGAGAACAACCCAACAAGCAGTGTAAGTAAATAGGGTGGTTGTTTTAGCAATTTAAACGGTAAAATTGGATCCCCATTCTTTTTTTCCAAGCGACTTTCATGAAATAGTAGGGCGATAAATAGAATAATTCCTGCAATTAAAAATATATAAACATTTGGCTCAAGCAAGCTTTCAAAGAAGTTGACACCTTCGATATTTGTTAAGCCATACATAATGCCTAAAATGGCCAATGATAGCAATATCGTACCGAATAAATCAAGCTTACCTGTATTCGGTTCGCTCGTTTCTTCGAGCTTTAAGAAGCCAAAAATAACAAGGAAAATAGCGATTGGTACATTAATTAAAAACAAAACGTGCCAACTACCTGTTACATCAATGAGGAAGCTACCTATATTTGGTCCAAGAACGGCTGCTATTCCGTTCATGCCACCAAGCATACCAAGCGCTTTCCCTTGTTTTTCGGCAGGCATTGTACTAAGCACATGGGAGCTACCGATAATGAAAATACCGCCGCCCCCCATTGCTTGAATAAAGCGTGCAATTAAATAAAATGTAAAGTTAGGGCTAAGGGCAACGAGTAACGAGCCTATCCCGAAAATAGCAATTTCAATAATAAATAATTTTCTTCGTCCGTATCGGTCCGATAATTTTCCGATAATAGGGACACTAATTGCTAAGCCAAGCGTATAAATCGTTACGCCCCAAGCGCCCCAGTTTGCGGACACATCAAAAGAGCTGTTGATCGTTGTTAGTGCCGCACTTATAATGCCGTTATCAAGTGCAGCCATAAAGACACCAATCGCAAAAAGGGTAAGTGCCCATGATTGTGAAGAATTTTTCTTCTCCATAAAAAAACCTCCTTCTAAAATAGTCGTTTTGCAACATGACTAATAATTCAGTCTGCACGTACGTTTACAAAAACATATGTTCTTGATTATACTTACGAGTAAAGGGGGTCATCGAATTGAAAGCGTTACTAATCGCTGAAAAACCATCCTTAATGCGTGATATACAAAAAGTATATAAAAAAACGAATTTGCCTTATACAATCGATTTTGCGGCTTTTGTCGGGCATGTGGTCGAGCTAAAAGAACCACATGAATATCACGCAGAGTGGAAAAAATGGAGTTTAGATATACTCCCTATGATGCCAACGAAATATGAATTTCGAGTGAAAAAAAGCGCATATAAAGTGTACAAGGACATTGAAACATTACTCAAAACAAACGACTACGATTTTATTATAAATGCTTGTGATGCGGGAATGGAAGGCGAAAACATCTTTTATTCCTTTTATAAAAAAGCGAAATGTACGTTGCCAGTAAAGCGTTTTTGGACGTCTCAAACGACCGACTCGGCTATTCGCCATGCACTAGAGCATTTAATTGATGAAAATGATGAAATGATTCGTAATTTACGCAATGCCGCGATGTATCGCATGATTTTTGATTGGTTAGTCGGGCTCAATTTAACACGAGCGGCTACAGTAAAAGGCGGTCGTACGATAAAAGTCGGACGTGTTATGACACCGACTTTAGCTATCGTTGTAAAGCGAGAGCTAGAAATTCGTCATTTTGTACCTACGCCGTATTTTCAGCTAGAGCTGGATTTCGGTAATTTTAAGGCACTTTGGTTTGATCCGGTTGCGAAAACAAATAAGCTCGAATCATTACAAGCAGCACAGAGTATACAGGCGAAACTAACACCAACTGCCTGGGTCAATCAAATTGAAACCGAACGCAAAACAATTTATGCACCAAGTTTACATTCGTTGCTAGAACTGCAAAAAGAGGCAAATAAGTTTTATGGCTTTACGTCAGCAGAAACGTTAAAAATTGCACAAAGCTTATATGAGAAAAAACTCATTACGTATCCGCGTACCGAATCAAAACATTTACCAACAGCGTTTGCGACAACGATAGCGAGCAATATACAAGCTGCGGCAACGCTACCTAAGTTTGAGCAAATCGCAAATCATATTTTAAATAATAGGGCACATATTCAAAAAATAGCGCATTCCAAAAGATATGTAGATGATAAAAAATTAACGGATCACCATGCGATAACGATTACGGATGTACCGGTTGGACGAAAATCGTTAACACCAGGTGAGGCAAAAATATATGATTTAATTGTTAAGCGTTTGCTTGCTATCTTTTTACCGCCCTATGTGTTGGATAAAACAAACGTCATTTTTATGTGTGGCGGGGAGCATTTTAAAGCAAGTGGTAATATTGTCGTTGATAAAGGCTACACTATACTATATGAATCACAAAAGAGAAAAGAAGAGCAACCATTGCCCCCACTACAAGAAGGGCAACAGCTTCCAGTTTATAATAACCAAATTTTATCTAAAATGACGGAGCCACCTGCGAGATATACAGATAGTACGCTACTAGATGCGATGTTCCATGCAGGACGTTTTGTAGAAGATAAAATGTTACAGGCAATTTTAAAGGATGCAGAAGGTATTGGGACAAGTGCAACTCGTGCAGAAATTATTGAGAAGCTACTGTCAATCGGTATGATGACACGTGAAGGAAAGTCTTTAGCTGCAACGGATTTTGGGATTGATGTCATTACCTCACTTGGGGATCATGACGTCGTTTCACCGGTGCTAACGGCTGTCTGGAGCAAAAAATTAAAAGATATTGTGGACGGTTCTTTAAGCTCCCGTCAGTTTTATGCAGAGATGCAGCAATTTATCGAGCAAACAACAGCGAAAATGAAAGCGTTGGAAATGGCAGTGGCGGAAAAAGAAGTCGTAACGGTCGGTAAATGTGTAACGTGTGGCAGTCCTGTAATAGAAGGTTTTAAAGGCTATAATTGTACAAATAAAGCTTGTAAATTTTATATTAGTAAATCGTTAATGAAGGGGAAAATAACCCCAACAGATATGAAAAAACTGCTCGCTGGAAGAGAAACGAGAGAGATTTTATTTACGTGGAAAAGTGGTAAAAAAGGGAAGGCGAAATTAAAGCTAAATGGAGAGAAACTAGAGTTTATATTCGCACCAATTAAACAACAAAAGAAATAGTTAAAATAGTACCAAAATATGTCTTTATCACGTTTTGGTACTATTTTTCATTCGTTATGTATATTTTAGTTCTAAAAGTACAAATAACTTACCATTTCATTTAATATTACATATAATATACAGACAAATTCGAAAATTAGCCATTTTTATTACATGATTCATTAGAAATTTCAGAATTCTATTGACGTATGCTTGTATAATTTGTACACTGTGAAAAATCAAATGTTTTTTCTAGAAGTACAATAACATTATAAGTAAGGATCTGGTGAAATGATAGTATGTAAATTTGGCGGTACTTCCGTCGCAAGTGCAGAACAAATTAAAAAAGTATTTAACATTGTTAAATCGAATCCTGAAAGAAAAGTAGTTGCTGTGTCAGCTCCAGGAAAACGTTCAAGCGAAGATATTAAAGTAACAGACTTGTTAATCGATTTAGCAGAAACAGCGTTAATTGACGGCGATGTAGATGCGAAAATTGATGCCGTTGTAAAGCGCTATGAAGACATTACAATCGGATTAGGATTAGATCATACAATGTCAGAAGTAATCGCTGCAGATTTACGTGAACGTGTTGCAGGTGATAAATCAAATAAAGAATTATTTATTGATAGTTTAAAAGCAAGTGGTGAAGACAACAACGCCAAGCTAATTGCAACTTATTTTAATGCAGCGGGTATTCCAGCGCGTTATGTCAGCCCTAAAGAAGGCTTAGTCGTAAACGATCTTCCAGAACGTACGTATGCTTTACCGGAAGCTTATGACAACTTAAGTATGTTAAAAGATACAGAGGAAGTCGTTATTTTCCCAGGTTTCTTCGGTTACACGAAAGACGGTATTTTACGTACATTTGATCGTGGTGGTTCAGATATTACAGGTTCGATTTTAGCGTCAGCTGTAGGTGCTGATTTATATGAAAACTTTACGGATGTTGACTGTGTATTCTCAGCAAATCCAAAAGTAATTAACAACCCAGCAGAAATTAAAGAAATTACGTATCGTGAAATGAGGGAATTATCTTATGCAGGTTTCGCCGTATTCCATGATGAAGCGTTAATGCCTGTATATAAACAAGGTATTCCAGTAAATATTAAAAATACAAACAATCCGTCTGCACCTGGTACTCGCATCGTGCCAACTCGTACAGAGCAAGGACGTCCGGTAACGGGTATTTCAGCAGACAGTGGTTTTTCAATTTTATATGTTTCAAAATATTTAATGAACCGTGAAGTTGGTTTCGGACGTAAGCTTCTTCAAATTATTGAAGAAGAAGATATTTCATACGAACATACACCATCTGGTTTAGATGATATTTCAGTTATTATGCGTTCAAATCAATTAACACGAGAAAAAGAACAGCGTATCGTACATCGCGTAAAAGAAGAGCTACATGCGGATGATGTAAACTTCCGTCATGGCTTCTCGATGATTGTTATTGTTGGGGAAGGTATGCGACATAATACAGGCCTTGCTGCACGTGCAACAAAAGCGATTTCTTCAACAGGTGCGAATATCGAAATGATCAATCAAGGTTCTTCAGAAGTAAGTCTTGTATTTGGTGTTAATCAAAAATATGAAGATCAAATTTTAAAAGCGTTATATAGCGAATTTTTTTCAACCGTTAACGTGTAATGAGTAACAGTGTAGACAAAGCTAGTCTTTAGCTTTGTCTACATTTTTTATTGAAATATGTAAAGCAAGGAGATACTTGTCAATTTGGCAAGTGTTTTTTATTTCTTTTTCACTTAAATCATGTACAATATTACAAGATTAGGGGAGGAGTGAGTTTGTGGAACGAATTTTACGTGTTTTAAGACTCGTTTTCCGAAATATATATTATTACCGGGTCGATTACATACGAACGTTTGTCGCTATACGGTTATTTCAAATTTTAATCGTTTTACCGCTCACATCACTGCTGTTTACGTCGATGCTTCATTTCATTGGTATTCAAAGTGTAACAGAGCAAAATATTTGGCTGCTTCTTAAACATCCGTTAGTACTGACAGTTTTGACGTTTATCGTGCTCATATTCCTTATTTTCATATATTACGAAATGGGCTTTTTAATGTTGCTCGCGTATCATCAACAGCGAGCCATTCCTTATACTTTTAAGGGACTTTGGAAGCGACTCAATCAAAAAGTACTGCATTTTATGAGCTTTCAAACGATTTTTTTAGTCATTTATTTAATGCTCGTCATACCTTTAATATCGTCTGTATTGCCGCTGTCGATTACGCAAAACTTGCAAATACCTCGCTTTATTGTGGATGAACTTTTAACATCTACAAAAGGGCAGTTACTATACTACGGTGCAATTACAGTCATACTTGTCGTAGGATTGCGGTTTATTTTTACGTTACCGTTCTTTACGATATATCATTCGACTTCAATATGGGAAGCTGTGAAAATGAGCTGGCAATTTTCACAGCGGAAATTAATAGAAACGTTAAGTATGCTAGCACTTATTGTCATTGTACACGTAACAATAACTGCTACGATACTAGCTATTATTTTTGTACCCCTGTACATTGTTGAGCGAATACTACCTGGAAATGCACTTGTTCTAGCTGCTTTTACGTTAACTTTAGCAGAAGGTTTTCTCGTGATTGCCTTTACTTTATTGCAGGCGGTATTTTCACAAATTCTCGTACTTGTAGCGTTTAAATTAACGCATGAAAAATCACTTATTAACCAAAACGAATCGTTCCGAAAAACCATTTTACGTTGGACTGTTATCATCGGGAGTTTCATGTATTTTTTAATAAGCGGTTTAAATATTATCAATTTAGAAAAGACCATTTATGAGCCAACGACAAAAATTATTGCACACCGAGGATTTATGGAAAAAGGAGTGGAAAATACTTTAAGTTCACTCATTGCATCTGCTGAAGCAGGGGCAGAAATGGTGGAAATTGATATTCAGCAAACGAAGGACGGCAAGTTTATCGTATTCCACGATGCTTCTCTTATACGACTTGCAAGTAAAAAGGAGAGTGTCTACCAAATGACACAGGCGGAGTTAATGGAAGTGACCGTTCATTCAGGGGGATTGTCTGATACTATTCCGTCTCTTGAACAAATGCTAGAAAAAAGTAAAGAATTAAATATACAGTTGCTTATTGAAATTAAAACACATGGTTACGAAACAGATGATATGTTAGAACGTCTCATAGCAGTGCTTGATAAATACAGAGCACTCGATGTACATTATATTCAGTCGCTCGAAATGGATATGGCAAAACAAATAAAAGAAATGGAGCCTAGGTTGAAGGTGGGAGCAGTATATGCACTCAATTTAGGGGCGTTACCGAAAACGGATTTAGATTTTATTGCAATCGAACAATATTTTGTAACGGAGCGACTAATTGAACAGGCAAAACAGCAA
>JBJEFO010000377.1:18436-34686 GCA_051874135.1 Lysinibacillus sp. | reverse complement strand
CATCTAACATTTCCTTCGTATGGGCGGCTGTTGGCATGTTGCGCACGCGACCTGTTCCTTTTGGTACGGTTGGGAATACGATTGATTTCGCATAGACACCCTCTTCAAACAGACGATGAGAGAATTCCTGTGTCAGCTTTTCATCACCGATTATACACGGTGTAATGGGTGTTTCCGATGCACCGATGTTAAAACCGAGCTTTTTCAATCCCGCTTTTAAATAATTACCATTTTCCCACAGCTTATCATGTAGCTCTGTTGAATCGATGAGCATTTGGACAGCGGCTGTAATCGCGGCAACATCTCCCGGTGGTAATGCAGTTGAAAATAAAAACGGACGAGAGCGTACTTTCAACCAATCAATTAAATTTTTCTTTCCTGCTACATAGCCACCAACAACACCAATCGCTTTTGAAAGTGTACCGATTTGGAAGTCGATTTCTTTTTGTAAACCGAAGTGCTTCACCGTGCCTGCACCTTTACCTGTCACACCTGAACCGTGTGCATCATCTACATAGGTGATTAAATCAAACTCTTTAGCGATTTCTACAATTTCAGGCAAGCGAGCAATGTCACCATCCATTGAGAATACGCCATCCGTGATGACCATGATTTTATTATAAAGACCTGATTGTTTTGCTTCTTTTGCTTTTGCACGTAAATCATCCATTTCCGAATGATTGTATGCAATTATTTTCGCTTTCGACAGACGGCAACCATCAATAATAGAAGCATGATTTAATTGGTCGGAAAGAATCGCATCATTTTTATCCATGACAGCTGAAATCGCCGCCATATTACAGTTAAATCCTGATTGATAACTGATAGCTGCTTCCGTTCCTTTAAATTCAGCAAGCTTTTCTTCTAATTTCACGTGTAAATCAAACGTACCGTTAATTGTTCGAACAGCCCCTGCTCCAACACCGTACGTGTCGATTGCTTCTTTAGCAATGCGCTTTAATTCTTCATTTGTCGCAAGGCCAAGATAATTATTTGAAGATAAATTAATTAGTTTTTTCCCGCGCACTCGAATAATCGCACCATTTGCGCCTTCTACTGCATCAATTTCATTGTAAAGCCCTTGATCGCGCAGTACTTGTAAATTTTCATCTAAAAATTTATCTAACACGTTTGACAAAATGTCATCCCTTCCATTTTCGGATTATTTACATTTTAGTATATTTCAAGGGTCATGGATAAAATTCGCGAGTTATACACATTTCGACTAGTTATCCACATTTACCTGTTGATTATTCAGAAAATTCGGCAATAAGAAGTTGATAACTTTAATTTTATCGAAATAAAAGCTGTGGATAAATAAGTTATCCACAGTTGTAATGATGCAAGTGCTTATTCACCTGTAATTTCCGCAAATTCCGCCTTTGATGCTTTCGCTAAATCTGCTGGCGACAGCTTCATTTGCATACCGATTTTACCGGCGCTAACGATAATAAAATCTAGATTTTGTGCTGAAGCATCAATAAATGTCGGGAATAATTTCTTCATCCCGATCGGTGAACAACCGCCACGTACGTAGCCTGTTAAACCGAGTAAGTCCTTTACTGGAAGCATTTCGATTTTTTTCTCGCCCGCCGCTTTAGCTGCTTTCTTTAAATGAAGTTCGGCTGCGACAGGCACAACAAATACGTAATAGCGATTCGGACCTGCTGTCGCTAGCAACGTTTTAAAAACGTGCTCCACTGGCTGACCAATTTTACTGGCAACTGTTATGCCATCAACCGCTTGTCCGTCCACAGTTTCATATTCAAATAATTCATACGCTACTTTTTGTTGTTCTAGCAAGCGTACTGCATTTGTTTTGGCGACCTTTTTTGCCATGTGTATCCCTTCTTTCGGCTGTTCTTTTATACAAACATAGTCTACACTATTATCCCAAAATAAAAAGTGTAGATAAAATTTTATCTACACTTCGAATCAATCACGCTATGCTATTTGGGAGAACGTTGGCTCGGTTAGTGAACGGTAGCCATTTTTCACCATTTCAATATGACTTGAATATTTCATACTTGCCTGTTTAAATGTACGCTCATATAGTAAACTCTCTAACTCACGGCCGAATAATAATGTTCCTTGTGTAACATCTCGTTCTTCAAAATTATTCATAAAGCGCTCTGGTACTTCTACATTAGTATCAACACCTGCAAACGGCTCTACTTCCTCTTCGTCTATTAGCAGTTCTTCGACATTTTGCTTAGTAATTTCTGCGCGTGTTTGCTGGATTTGTGCCGTTGCGCTTGCTGCAACACGTAAATCTTGCGGAGATGGTTCAGCTGGGGCCAATGCCGCGGCTTTTACTTGTTCTAAAATTTTCAGCGTTTCTTCTGGAGTGGATCCTTCTTTCGTATTAATCGAAACCTCTCCACCATTAATGTAACGCTTACCATCTGGACCTTCTGTATGAGTATACGTGATCGGACCTGTTACACTACCACCGACTGCCTTATGAGCCTGCTCATGGACAATGACTTCCTTTTCCGTCAGTTCCAGCTCCTTAATTTCAGCCTTCACTTCTGGTTGCTCAAGTTTTTGCTTTTGTTGTTCAACAAAGGATTTGTCCTGTTCACTTGTCGGTGTCCCAAACTCTCTTTTTGTTTGGTCAGCTGCATGCAAATCTTTTTCTGTTTTACCGGACAGTAAATTTTCTAGCGCTTCAAGCATAGGATTTTTCTTAGACTGATATTGTGCGTTCTTTTTATAGGCATCACCAACTTCACGACGCTGCAACGCACGCTTACGGTTTTCTAAATCTAGATTCGTCCCCGTCATTAAATGCGCTATTTTCATATCCCTCACCCCATTCCTTCATTTGACTAATATATTTATCTTTTTATCGGCTAAATTATATTAATTTTACATTTATATTTCACAAAATGTTCATAATAATTACCTTTTTTGCAGTTCACTTTAACACTCACTTAAATTATTAAAGAATATTTTACTAAAAATCAACAAAAATTCAATATCGTTTCCTTAAAATAAACCTAAAGACCGATAATGAGGTGCACTAATGAAACTAGCAGATGGAACAATATCTAATAACTTTCTTTCATATAAAAGATATATTCTAGAACGTCGAAAAAAATACGCTTTACATGCACGATAAAATAATTGTATTTCTCACTTTCTCATTTATGTTATAGTAGAAAAGGAAGAAAATTATTTAAATATAAGAGGTTACATCATTTGCCTAAAGGCACTTGGTGTAGCCTCTTTCGTGTCTTTTGGACTTTTGTAAGGGGGAAACATTTTGGAGCTATATACAAACTTACGTGCCGGGGAAAAAGGTGCTTATCTATCAATTGCTGCCTATATATGTTTAAGTGCTTTGAAATTAACAGTCGGTTTTTTAGGTGATTCGCAAGCACTCCGAGCAGATGGATTCAATAATACAACCGATATCATTGCATCTGTTGCGGTGTTAATTGGGTTACGAATTTCTCAACGACCACCCGATCATAATCATCAATACGGGCATTTGCGTGCAGAAACCGTTGCCTCACTCATCGCTGCATTTGTTATGATTTATGTCGGCATCGAAGTGTTAATTTCGGCCGGGAAAAGCTTATTTAGCACAACACATGAAAATCCAGATGTTTTAACAATCGTCGTGTCCATCTTTAGTGCTGGTGTCATGTATTTGGTTTATCGCTATAATTTAAAGCTAGCACAAGAAATTAAAAGTACAGCTGTAAAAGCGGCTGCTTATGACAATCGTTCAGATGCCTTAGTAAGTCTCGGTACAGCTGTTGGGATTACCGCCGCTATCTTGGGGTTCCCAATTATCGATACATTCACAGCTTTTATTATCGGGTTGATTATTATTAAAACGGCTATCGAAATTTTTAAAGAAGCTGTTTATTTACTAACGGATGGATTTGATAGCGATTTATTAGAAGATGTCCGCCAAGAGATTGAAAAGATTTCACAAGTACGCGAAATCCGTGAAATTCGCGGTCGTCAGCACGGTAGTATGATGCTACTAGATATTACAATTGCTGTTAACCCAAACTTAAATGTCCGCCGTTCCCATGATATTGCCGAAACAATCGAAAAGAATGTGCTAGATATTAACTCCCATGCAATCGCTTTCGTCCATATTGAGCCATACGATCCAAAGGGCGTTATTATTACGGAAGATGACTATCATTTTTAATATATAAAAAACGCCAAAATGCTGATTTTTTGAACAGCATTTTGGCGTTTTGTTTTGTGCGGATGGAGCTGCGTTTTGTGCGGTTGTCATCCCTTTTGTGCGGATACACCTGCGTTTGTGCGGTTACCGCTTTTGTATAGTCATTAATCGAACTTCATGCCTTTTATAAAAGGGAATGAGCGTTTTAACTTGATTAACTGTGCTATATTAAAAACAAGGATGTACGAAAGGATGTTATACATGGCTAAAAGTTTAGTATTAGCAGAGAAACCTTCAGTAGCACGTGATATTGCGAATGTACTGAAGTGTCATAAAAAAGGAAATGGCTTTTTAGAGGGAGACAAATATATCGTTACTTGGGCATTAGGGCATTTAGTGACGCTTGCGGATCCAGAAAGTTATGACGAGAAATATAAGAAGTGGAATTTAGAAGATTTACCGATGCTACCAGAGCGTTTGAAGTTAACAACAATCAAGCAAACGAGTAAACAATATAATGCTGTAAAATCGCAACTGACACGTAACGATGTAAATGAAATCATTATCGCTACCGATGCTGGTCGTGAAGGCGAATTAGTAGCCCGCTGGATTATTGATCGCGCGAAAGTGAATAAACCAATCAAGCGTTTATGGATTTCATCTGTTACGGATAAAGCAATTAAAGAAGGTTTTGCTAATTTAAAGCCGGGTAAAAACTACGACAATCTGTATCATGCAGCTGTTGCACGTAGCGAAGCAGACTGGTACTTAGGGCTGAATTCAAGTCGCGCACTTTCCACAAAATATAATGCCCAGTTAAATACAGGGCGAGTGCAAACTCCCGTAGTAGCAATGGTGGCAGCACGTGAAGATGAAATTAAACATTTCAAACCGCAAACGTACTATGGTATCGAAGCTCAAACAAAAGAGCTGAAATTAACATGGCAAGATGCAAATGGGAATTCTCGTAGTTTCAATAAAGAAAAAATCGATGCGATTGTCAATTCTTTAGGAAAACAAGACGCAAAGGTTATTGATATTGAGCGTAAGCCAAAGAAATCTTATGCACCAGGTTTATATGACTTAACAGAATTACAACGCGATGCAAATAAAATGTTTGGCTACTCGGCTAAAGAAACGTTAAATATTATGCAAAAACTGTACGAATCACATAAAGTGCTGACATATCCTCGTACAGATTCGAGATATTTATCTTCTGATATCGTTAGTACCCTTCCTGAGCGTTTAAAAGCTTGTGGTGTAGGCGAATATCGTTCGTTAGCGAATAAAGTACTTACAAAACCAATTAAAGCGAATAAATCGTTTGTAGATGATAGTAAAGTAAGTGATCACCATGCAATTATTCCTACAGAGGAATATGTGAACTTCTCTGCATTTACTGATAAAGAACGTAAAATTTACGATTTAGTTGTGAAGCGTTTCTTAGCGGTGTTATTCCCAGCACATGAATTTGAGCAATTAACAGTACAAGCTCAAATCGGCAACGAAAAATTTGTTGCTCGTGGTAAAACGGTATTAAATGCTGGTTGGAAAGAAGTTTATTCGAATCGTTTTGACGATGAAGAATCAAATGAAGACGTGAAGGAACAATTATTACCTCGCCTTGAAAAAGGTCAAGTATTAAAAACAAACTTAATCGTTCAAACATCAGGTCAAACAAAACCACCTGCTCGCTTCACAGAAGCTACTTTACTATCAGCAATGGAAAATCCTACGAAGTATATGGATACACAAAACAAGCAACTTGCAGATACGTTAAAATCAACTGGTGGACTTGGTACGGTTGCAACACGTGCAGACATCATCGAAAAGCTATTTAACTCATTCCTTATTGAAAAAAGAGGAAAAGATATTCATATCACATCTAAAGGTCGACAACTTTTAGATTTAGTACCAAATGAATTAAAGTCCCCTACTACAACAGCAGAATGGGAACAAAAGCTTGAACAAATTGCTAAAGGTAAGCTAAAAAAAGAAACATTCATCAATGAAATGAAGCAGCATACAAAGGATATTGTAGCTAATATTAAAAATAGTGATAAGAAATTCAAGCACGATAATATTTCAACAAAGTCATGTCCTGATTGTGGTAAACCAATGCTTGAAGTAAACGGTAAAAAAGGCAAAATGCTTGTATGCCAAGATCGTGAATGTGGACATCGTAAAAACGTAGCACGTGTAACGAATGCTCGCTGCCCACAATGTAAGAAAAAGCTTGAGCTACGTGGTGAAGGCGATGGCCAAATTTTCGTATGTAAATGTGGATATCGTGAAAAATTATCTGCCTTTGAAGCTCGCCGTAAAAAAGAAGGCGGCGGTAAAGTTGATAAACGTAGTGTACAGAAGTATCTGAAGCAGCAAGAAAAAGAAGCAGAGCCAATTAATAATGCGTTTGCGGATTTACTTAAAGGGATGAAATTTGATTAAAATCAAATAAAATCATATGCACGTAAAGAGCTAGCATACTCAGCTTTTTACGTGCATAAAATTTAAATTCCCCTATAATCTAATAACTATAGTAACGTTTCTTGTTCAATAATTTTCTCTTAGGTATCTCAGAGACATTCTACTTTTGTGCCATCGTATCCATTATTTTTATTCGTAAATTTCAGCTATTAAAACGATATGTAATTTTATATAGGACTAAGTAAAATTAATTATTATAAATTTCAACTTAACAAATTGGAATTTGTGTTTCACTCCATTAAAACGCCATATCTTTGTAGCCTATCTCATCAATTTCCTCGTTTACATAGTGAACACCAATTCCGTTATCGTCATCATCAGCGCCACCCCATGTCCTTGAGAAAAGCAAATAGATACTCCTCTTATCTTCCTGTGCAAAATCCCATGCAACAACGATAGTCTCCAATGTGATTGCCTGTAAGAGAGCTTCTTTTGTTTCAATCTCTGGCCACCATTCTTTCATTTCGTCCTCATCTTCGGGACCATAGCAAAAGCGTTCTTCCTCATTATAATATTTGATTAACGCTCCAATCAGATATTCTTGCAATGTTGTCCATTTCTCCATAAAACATGCAAATGCTATTTCTTGGCGTTGTGTAATTTCTTCTCCATGTATCAATATATCCACGGAACATTGCTTCCCACTAAAGTCTATTGTTCGTTTTCCCCACCAACCACAATCATCTTCTTGTTGTAATTCACCGAATAATTGGTCTATCATAGTTTTATCTCTCCAATTCTGATTTAGTTGTACTTCGACAACTTCTGATTTGCCGACTTCCTCAGCGATTATATTTCACCCTACAATCCTATGTAATTACATTAAGTTTCCATTAAACCATTTTATCCCTTTTTAGTTTATTCATCTTCTGTCTTGCCTGCTCATTTTTGTACCATTTGCAATCTCTCTTTTGCCTTTTCCTTTTGTTCTTCCATCATACTCATGTTTTTCACTTTGGAACGCAAGCAAACCAAATTTTTCGGAAATTCATAAGTTTTGCTCACTATAGTAACTAGTATATCCCTTATGCACACTTCTAGTTATTACCCACTATATGGCCTATTACAACAATTATCGTTATCAATGGAATTTAAAAAGGATGGTTCCTGTGCAACACAGAGACCATCTCTTAGTAGCTTAATCTCTTTTTTAGTTTGTCCTTGACATGGGTACCACATTAAGAATTACATTGTTTATTTCTTTTAACTTTTTTTATATACGCATACACATCTTTAGGCGGTATATTAAGTAAACCTGCAATCTCCGAAATTTTTTTACCTTCTTTTTCTAGTACTTCCACCTTTGTTTCCAACGCTTTTTCGTATTCTTCTACAATATTGAATAACGGATTTAATAAAGACTCCCATACTTCAAAGTTTGCCGAATTACTTATTTTAATAATGTGATCCAGCATTGCTCTCAATTCTTTATTCTGTATATTTCGTTTTCCCTCTAACACTTGCTTCTCTGTAAGGAAACGACTTATTTCTTTTAAAGTATTTAAGAATGATTCCATTGAATCTGCAAGGTAAATTCCATTATCCCAGCTATCCATTCCATGCATCAGTATAGAAACAGGGTATCCATCTTCATTTAATTCAATAATAATTGGATCACCACACAAAGTTTCATATGCAATGACAATCCAATTTTCATCCCAAGTATCCTCATCATCGGTTACAAGAGAGTACCCATTAGGATCGACACTATAACCTACTTGACCTTCATCCAGTTGTTCGAAAGAAAAAACCTCAATATTTACATAGTCTTTAATTTTGTCGCACTCTAATTTAATCAATTCCAAATTTCTCTTAATTTTCTCTTTTTGATAACCAGAATTAAATGATATATTTAGCATTATGACTACAGTCCAATCTATACTTTATATTTATTTCTTGTTTTATTTTCTTTTTTACTAAAAAATAAAGTTAAAAAGTATTCAGTAATATAATACACAAATTACATTTTTTACATATAATATCGAATTTAAATCCCTTTATTATTTTTCAAATGACTTTATTAAAAATTAAACAACTTTATTATCTGTATACACTAATTTCAAAATCCATTCACCTTATCGCGAAAAAACGCGACTCCGACCTTCCCATTTATCACTCGCTTTAAAGTTGTACACCGGCACGATGCGCTTTTGGATTTCTACCGTCTCGCCGATTTGCTCGGCAATTTCCTGCATCGGTTTGTATGCCATTGGTGCTTCATCCAGTGTTTCCTGTGAAACGGATGTCGTCCAAATGCCGCTCATTGTTTCTTTAAAGTCATCCATCGACAAGTTTTTCATTGCAGCTGTGCGTGAAAAAATACGACCTGCGCCGTGTGGGGCTGATTCGTTCCAATCTACATTCCCCTTACCGACGCAAATAAACGAACCGTCACGCATATTCATCGGAATAACAAGCTGTTCCCCCGCCGCTGCACGAACCGCACCTTTTCTTAAAATCATCGCATCTACATCAATATAATTATGGACCGAATCAAATTGCGCACCGTACTCCCACTTCATGTGCTCCGCAATAATTTGTGCAATCGTTTGGCGGTTATCATGTGCAAATTGCTGTGCTAGCTTCATATCTGCAATATAGTCATCAAATAAATCACCTTCTAAGTAAGATAAATCCTTTGGCACGACCGGATTTTCATTTTTATAGTCCGTAATCATGCGCTGAATTTCTTGATGACGTCCTTGTGCTTTTAACGCTTCGATTTTCTCCGTTAAATCCATCCGACGAAGCGATTCAAATGCACGGTTTTGATGCCAGTTTGCCACCTTTGCCCCGACATAGCGAGAACCGGTATGAATTAACAAATAATGCATTCCTTCATCATCTTTCGCAACCTCTATAAAGTGATTGCCGCCCCCAAGCGTTCCGAGCGAGCGGTTCGTATAGTCATTATGTAGACCTGTTGTATGGAATAAATCATTCGCAAATTGCTCTGTTATGCGCGAGTTACTTGGCTCGTCATGAATGTCGTTGCCACTTGGCACAAAGCGACGAATTGTTTGATCAAGTGCATCAAAATCAATTGTTTCTGTACCAATCTGTGCCACAAGTACGCCACAGCCAACATCAACACCTACTAAGTTAGGTACGACGCGACCATTTAGCGCAATCGTTGTCCCAATGACACACCCTTTACCTGCATGGTAATCCGGCATAATACGCACCTTTGTCCCCGCCATGAACGACTGATTGACAAGCTCCTCAATCTGAGCAATCGCCGCGTCCTGTGGGTTATTCGTATAAATAATTGCATCCGTATGCTGTCCTTTTATATCAATCATCTAATAATCCCTCCCCCTAGTGAATTTCCAAAACTGTTATTTTTATTTATACGAATAGACTGTCAGAATAGTTCCGAAATGTTTCCCGTGAAACAAAAATCGAGCTACTTTTACACAAGTAGCCCGAATTCAACATCACTCTACATCAAACAAAACACCCGGAGACAATAAATTATGTGGATCGAGTAGCTTTTTAATGTCTTTCATTATCGCTATTGTCGATGCATGTTCTTGATGAAGATAACGCTTTTTACCGATACCGACACCGTGCTCTCCTGTGCATGTACCACCTAAATCGAGTGCAAATTGTACAATTTTATCGTTGATGGCATGCATAGTAGCTAGCTCCTCATCGTTATGTTGATCAATCGCCATGGCAACATGGAAGTTACCGTCACCGACATGACCAAAAATGGATGCTTGTATTTTATGCTCATCTACAACTTTTCGTGCGTTTAAAATTGCCGCGCTTAGCTTTGATAATGGTACACAAACATCGGTAAACATAAGCTGCTTACCTGGATTTGCGGCAGCAATCGACATCGCCGCATCATGGCGAGCTTGCCAAAGTTTTGCGCGGGCTAGCGAATCCGTTTCCATTTGCACTTCACACGTCCAATCTTCTGCAAGTTCACGCAATGTCGCTAATTGCAGCTCTACTTCTTCTTTCCCACCACTTAGCTCAATTAATAACGAAGGCGCGACCGTTAAATCGGTTTGTGACTGTTCATTTACAATGGCAATCGTTTGTGCATCGAGCAATTCGATTTTCGTTACTTTCATGCCTGACGATAAAATTTGATAAGCTGCATCACTTGCATCTGCAATTTGCTCAAATGTCAGCTTAGCAATCGCATTATATTCTTCAATACCGTATAACTTTAATGTTATTTCACTAAATAAACCAAGCGTCCCCTCTGACCCGACAAATAAATCTTTTATCGCATAGCCCGCTGATGTTTTTGCGGCATCTGCTCCAGCAGTAATGACTTCACCGGAAGCAAGAACAACACGTAACTTTCGCACTTGTTGACGCATCGTACCGTATTTCACCGCATTCGTCCCACTTGCATTTGTTGCAGTCATACCACCGAGCGTTGCATTAGCTCCTGGATCAACCGGGAAAAATAATCCGTAATGTTTCAATGCATGATTAAGCTGTTCACGCGTTACACCTGGCTGCACCGTTACCGTAAAATCTTCTGGGCGCACCGCTAAAATTTGATTCATCTCAGAAAAATCTACGACGATTCCGCCATAATACGGAATCGTTTGTGCTTCTAGGCTTGTTCCAACACCATAAGGAACAATCGGCTTTTTATACTTTTTCGCCACGCCCACAATCCCAACAAGCTCTTCCTCTGTTTTCGGAAATACAACAGCATCTGGCATACTCGGTTTGTGATATGTAAGCGTCTTGCTATGATGCTCTAATATCGTTTCATTAGTAGAGACTTGCCCTACGACCGCCTTTAAATCATCCATTAACATCATCAACACCCCTTTCTCTTTTATTTTACAATAGACAGAAAAATATGGATATTTTTGTAGAAAGATTATCTATGCAAGTTCAACCGACTCCCTCTCAGATCATCCAATTTTTTCCTCATTCATATTTTCGACACAAAAAACCTTTATCACATCACTTGTTAAATGTATATGTACATTCCATTTGTAAATACCATATAAATGTATTCCACAAAAAAATTAGATACATTTTACAATAATACCTTTATACCTCCTAAAAGGTTAATATTTACATAACATATATTGTTATTTATTTTAGATAATTTAACAAATATTAAGCATATTCGTTGAATCAAGAAGAGAATTGTTAACAATTTGTTTATATTTTCCCTCTTTTTTCTTCAAATTTCCGATTTATAATTAAAGTATATTCTAATTCGAAAGGAGCAGTTTTTATGAAGACAAAAGTAGTGTTTTTCGAAGTTCAAGGTGGTTCAGATAAGTGGTTAAATGGTTATCGTAAAGATACAATGCCAATGGTGGATGCGTTAAAAAAGCGAGGACAAGATGCCGAAGTGATTTTCTTTGATATTGAGAAGCGCGATGAAATTTTTGAGTACGTAAAAGATAACGCCATCGCATATGTTTCTCGCATTAACCCAGGAAACTTAAAACATGAGGCGGAATACTTTGAAATGCTACGTGAGCTATGTGCACTCGGTGTGATTGGTATGCCACATCCAGATGCAATGGTTGGCTACGGTGCAAAAGATGCATTAGTGAAACTACGTCATACTTCACTTGTACCTGAAGATACGTATGCTTACTACACAATCGATGAGTTCAAGTCGACGTTCCCGAAAAGTTTAACGGGCGGTGAGCGTGTATTAAAGCAAAATCGTGGTTCAACAGGCGAAGGCATTTGGCGTGTACAATTAGTAGATGAGCTTGCTGCAGATGCGGCGGTCGTACCGCTCGATGCAAAAATTAAATGTACAGAAGCAAAAGATAATCATGTTGAATATCATGAACTAGGTACATTTATGGATTTCTGTGAGCAGTACATTATCGGTGCAAATGGTATGCTTGTCGACATGCAGTTCTTGCCGCGCATTAAAGAAGGAGAAATTCGTCTATTAATGCTCCGCGACAAACCAATTAATGTCGTACATAAAAAACCAGCTGAGGATGCGGATGCATTTAGCGCTACTCTATTCTCAGGGGCACAATATCGCTACGACTCACCAGAAGAATGGGCAACATTAGTCCACGATTTCCTAGCTCAGCTACCTGAAATTACATCGCTATTAGGTGGCTATGACCTACCGCTTATTTGGACGGCCGACTTCATTCTAGATACGGATGAAAACGGGCAAGATCAATACATTCTTGGCGAAATGAACTGCTCCTGTGTTGGCTTCACATCTCAATTAGAGCTTGCGGAAGATGTAGCTGAGGAAATACTAGCTTGTATCGGTATGAAAGTGGAAACAGCAGTTTAACCCTTTTTTACTCGGAATTAATCGAACATTTTATCCCTTCAACATTAAAGTTGGAGGGATTTTTTTGGTTTACATAATTCTTACGCGGTTGCAGGCGACTTTTACGCATCCCATTCATTTCAATTAATTTTTCAGACTACTACTAGATTTATATAAATATAGTGCTATAATATACGAAAATGGTTAGAAGAACACATTTCGCGCCAAATAGCGTGAAATGGTGTCTTTTCTTATGTGGATTTCCTTGGAAACTTATACTTTCCTATCTACTAAATAAAGTCTTTCGGGGTCGGGTGTAATTCCCAATCGGCGGTGATAAGATTTAATCTTTAAGCCCGCGAGCGTAACAGCAGGATTTGGTGCGAATCCAAAGCCGACAGTAATAGTCTGGATGGAAGAAAGATATACGTTTCTCAAAAAATATGCTATTTTTTGAGGCTTATTTCGTATACTCAAAAATGACCCCCAAGTGAAAATTCACTTGGGCTTTTTTTATCCCGCATTAACGGGCAGTAAGACTCCCACCTCAAGGCTTTGGGAGATCTAAGAAGCATAGGTGGGAGATTAACTGCCCATAAAAGCCCGATTGGTTCAACTAACAAACCGTGGGGGATGAGGACCCCCACGGTTTGAAGTTTCACTTTATCCACAATTTCATAGTAGTCCTTCGGGGTCGGGTGTAATTCCCAATCGGCGGTGATAAGAGTAATCTTTAAGCCCGCGAGCGTAACAGCAGGATTTGGTGCGAATCCAAAGCCGACAGTAACAGTCTGGATGGAAGAAGGAACGAAAAAACAGTCTTTTTTAAAGGCTTATTTCGTGATGCCTTTTATCAAAACCCCTTTTCTACAAAGGGGTTTTTTCTTTTAGTAAAAAAAGAGACGAGGTGAACGGATGTTTACAGGAATTATTGAAGATTTAGGGAAAGTAACGGCCATCAAATCAGGCAAAGAGCAAATGGAGCTAACGATTTCCTCTAAAAAAATTATAGAGGATCTCCACCTAGGCGATAGCATTGCGGTAAATGGGGTGTGCTTAACGGTTACAACATTTACAGAGGATACATTTACAGTCGATGTGATGCCTGAAACAGTGAAAGCATCGAGCATTCAATCATTAACGCGAGGTAGTCTTGTAAATTTAGAACGCGCGATGGCTGCAAACGGACGCTTTGGCGGACATTTCGTTTCTGGTCATGTAGACGGGGTTGGCACCATTTTAAAAAAGCGACCGCTTGCCAATGCCGTTTATATTGATATTGCTATTTCACCGGAGCTAGCAAATGCTTCTTTACGAAAAGGATCGATTGCGATTGATGGTACAAGCTTAACGATTTTTGATTTAACGGATACAAAAGTAACAGTTTCACTCATTCCACATACGTACAAGGAAACATTACTCGGCATAAAAAAAGAAGGCGACATCGTCAACATCGAAACAGATTTACTCGGTAAATACGTATTAAATCATTTCAAAAAGCAAGAGAAGTCTGGGATTTCACGAGACTTTTTATTGCAACATGGGTTTTAAGGAGGGATTGTGAATGTTTCATACAATTGACGAGGCGTTAGAAGATTTAAAAGCTGGCAAGGTCATTATCGTAGTTGATGATGAAGACCGCGAAAATGAAGGCGATTTTGTCGTGTTAGCAGAGCATGCAACACCAGACAATATTAATTTTATGGCGGTGCATGGACGCGGGCTAATTTGTACACCGCTATCCCCTACTCTAGCGGAACGATTGGCATTACACCCAATGGTCAGCTATAACACGGACAATCATCAAACAGCGTTTACCGTAAGTATTGACTATAAAACAACGGATACTGGCATCAGTGCTTTTGAACGTTCTGAAACGATTTTACGTCTGCTTGATCCGGCTGCTATTAGTACAGATTTTCGCCGTCCAGGCCACGTCTTCCCTTTAGTTGCAAAGGAAAACGGCGTATTAGTGCGCAACGGACATACAGAAGCTGCCGTTGATTTAGCCCTTCTTTGTGGCTCACAACCAGCTGGCGTAATTTGTGAAATTATGAATGAAAACGGTACAATGGCACGCGTACCAGAGCTTATTGAACTGGCGAAAAAACATCATTTAAAAATGATTACGATTGCAGATTTAGTACGCTATCGCTATGAAAAAGAACATCTTATTACGCGTGAAGCAAGCATTCAATTACCGAGCGAGTTTGGCATTTTCCGTATGAATGGCTATTCCAATTTACTCGATGACAAGGAACATTTAGCCCTTTATACAGGCGATCTTTCACAAGAAGAGGCACCCCTTGTTCGCATTCATTCAGCTTGTTTAACGGGCGATATTTTTCATTCGAAACGCTGTGATTGTGGGCCGCAGTTGCATCAAGCGCTACACATGATTCAGCAGAAAGGTGCTGGCATTGTGCTATATATGGCACAAGAAGGACGCGGGATTGGGCTATTAAACAAATTAAAGGCTTACGAGTTGCAAGAACAAGGCTACGACACCGTGGAGGCAAATGAAAAATTAGGCTTTGCTGCTGAAATGCGTGATTACGGGCTATGTGCACAAATGTTGCGCGATTTAGGCATTACAAAGGTGCGCCTACTGACGAATAATCCAGCTAAAATTGCTGGCTTACAGCAATATGGCATTGAAGTGGTGGAGCGTGTACCTGTTACAGTTGATGCTGTACCAGAAAATGCGTTTTACCTTGAAGTGAAAAAACAAAAAATGAATCATATTTTCGTATAGGAGATGGGACAAATGGGACAAATTTTTGAAGCACAATTAATCGGAACAGAGTTAAAAATTGGCGTTGTCGTTGGTCGATTCAACGAGTTCATTACAGCAAAATTATTAGACGGTGCATTAGACGGTTTAAAACGTCACGGTGTAGCTGAAGAAAACATTGATATCGCTTGGGTACCAGGTGCATTCGAAGTGCCGCTTATTGCGAAGAAAATGGCAGAAGCGAATAAATACGACGCGATTATCGGCTTAGGGACAGTCATCCGCGGCTCTACAACACACTACGACTACGTATGTAATGAAGCTGCAAAAGGAATCGCAAACGTTAGTCTATCAACAGGCGTACCAATTATTTTCGGTATCGTAACGACTGAGACAATTGAACAAGCAATTGAACGTGCCGGTACAAAAGTCGGCAACAAAGGCTACGACTCAGCTGTATCAGCGATTGAAATGGCGAACTTAAGTAAGCTGATTTCACAGGCGTAGAATCATTCAATAAATAGATTTAGCTTGGTGGGTATTCAGAATGTTTTCTCGTCTGAACCCCACCTGTCATTACAATAAATTAACATATGTTGATATTTTCTTTTAGTATACCTACATTA
>JBJEFO010000377.1:0-18336 GCA_051874135.1 Lysinibacillus sp. | reverse complement strand
ATATTTTGTTGATTGTCATCTACAAAACTTAATACAAATGGATTTAATTGACAATCCTCAATGATTAACAAATTTTAGTGTCTTATCTTCCTTTGTAGCCAAATCCAATATAAATGAATAAATCCCTTCTAACAGAGGAATCCCTGCATGCAGCTGCAACTCTTTTTCTACAAGCAACAGCATTGATTCCTTCTTTTTACTTTCTCTGCGTAATTGGAATAAGGCTTCATCTAATAGTTGCCTCAGTTTCGCACTTACTTCATTAATACGCGTTTCACTTAGTACGGATTGATTTTTTAATACACTAAAAATTTATTAAACAGTTGTTCGGGCGTTTCGATATAATAGGAAGTAATTTTTTCTATTTTCAGTTGGAAATCTATCGGCAATGAAAACGATGTACCCGAATCAAATCTTTTCACAGTCGGTAATAATGGCAACATATTATTTACTTTCTCTACTAATGCGTGAGAACCGTCTGATAATAAAACAACCGCATTTTCAGGACAAATACCCATAAAATCAACAAAGCTAGCTAACAGCCTTTTATCAAATAATTGCTTTTTTTGATAAATGATTTCAAGAGCCTTTGCAGCACCAACTAGCGCTCTAAAAGTACGCAGCCTTTTTACTATTTCCAATCGAGGCTTAACTGTTCTCTTGAAAGAAAGTGTACTCAATCATTTTTTCAAAAATCAACATTTTTCTGAAAATAAAGTTTTTTCTTCCTCCAGTGAAGACCATCAAATTTTTATTTTTTGAATTGTAAAAGGAATGTAAGAACACCACTCACTCCTCTCCTTGCGACATCTTTTTTTTCGTGTCATAATCCATAACAATTGAAGTGACAAAAAGGATGTGGATGATTTGAGAAAGATTTTATTAGTCGATGATGATGTCTCTATACTGAAATTACTCGCTACACACTTTCATCAATGGCACTATAATATAATTATTGCCAAAAATGGACAAGAGGCATTGGACATTATGGATGAAACAGTCGATATCGCTGTTGTTGATGTAATGATGCCGCTAGTAAATGGCTTGGCGTTAACAAAAATACTAAAAGAAGATTGGGAGATACCCGTCTTACTATTAACAGCGCGTGGGCAACTCGAGGATAAACGGGCTGGTTTTATGGCAGGTGCGGATGATTATATCGTCAAACCATTCGAGCCTGAGGAGTTGTTGTTCCGAGTTCAAGCAATTTTACGTCGATACGACAAGCTTACACAAAATAAAATTGAATGTGGAGATTTAGTGTTAAATCGTAATCAATATGAAGTCACAAAGGGCAAAATATCGATTGTGCTACCAAATAAAGAATTTGAGTTGCTAGCTATTTTATGTGGGCGTAACCGTGTGTTTGAGCGCATTTATTTAATGGAGCAGGTGTGGGGGGATTTAGTTAGTGATGACACGCTCAATACACATATTAAAAGGCTACGTGATAAGCTAACCCGTCTAAAAAGTGCTGTAAAGATTAAGACGATACGTAATGTGGGCTATCAAATCGAGGTCGAAAATGCAAACACTCTATAGTAAATTTACCCTTTTTACAATCGCTATTATGATCATGAGTTCGGTTGCCGGTTTTTTAATGACAAATGCCTTTTATCATCAAGTAATCAAAGGGCAAAATGACGCCAAGTACGTCGCACTCGCAACCGATATTGTGGACTATATTGAAAACCACTCACCCGATTCACTTGAAACATACATGCAGCACCTTGGACAAATTGGCTATCAAATCTATTTAGTCGACGCCAATCAACATGGCACATTTTATGGTGGACAATATCGCCTACAAGAACTACCTACAAATATCATTGAGCGCGTCCTACATGGCGAAACCTATCACGGCATCAAAGAATATCCTAGAAAGTTATTTATTACAGGCTTTTTTGCGAATGATTTAAAAAATACAGTCGGCATGCCCTTCCAATACGAGGGGAACACATACGCCATGTTTATACGATTGGATATACCATTATTGTTTAACGAAGTGCATTTTATTGTAGGCGCACTTATCACTGTCGTTCCACTCATTAGTATTCTGGCGATGATGTTTGCTGCCTGGTATTTAATCAAGCCTATCCAGCGACTTACTCGTGCGACACAACAAGTTGCAACCGAAAATTTTGATGCTTATGTAGAGCTTGCTCGCCAAGATGAAATTGGTGAACTAGCGAGAAATTTTAATGATATGACGGAAGAATTAAAAAAACAACAGGAAATCAGGAAAGACTTTATCCGTAATGTCTCACATGATTTTCAAACCCCTCTGCAAAATATAGCCGGTTATGCTTCGCTCATTCAAAAACAGGAAGGGAGCAATGAACAAATAACCGAATATGGGCAAATTATTGAAACAGAAAGCGAACGACTTTCACACTTAACTAAACAGCTACTCCTTTGGCAAAGTGCTACGAAGCTTGCCGAGCAAAAAGAGCGACTCCTACTGGATAAAATCGTCAAACAGGTCGTCAAAGAACGGCAATGGTCACTACAAAAAAAGCAAATCGCTGTTTGGCTAGAGCTGGCACCAATGCCGATGATGGGAAGTGAGCCATTTTTAACGTATGCTATCGAAAATTTATTAGATAATGCTATAAAATATAGCGATGAAGAGAGCGAAATTACGATTACGGGCACATATCAAGACGGAAAAATCAAACTTCATATACAAGATGAAGGAGACGGGATTGAAATAACACAACTGCCTCATATTTTCTCCCCATTTTTCCGAGGTGAACAATCCCGTACAACACCGGGCACAGGGCTAGGTTTAGTCATTGTCAAGCAAGTCATGGAGCTTCACAACGGTACCATTGAGGTGAAAAGTGAGAAGCATAAAGGAACTACATTTATTTTAACTTTTGATAGTAAAAGTTCAGATGCAGTTTAGATAGTAAATTTATACTCTCTATATTCTAAGAAATATGGAGAGTTTTTTTATGGAGAAAACATGGAGTATTCGCCTTATCCGTTTAGCAGCTATTTTCGGGTTCATCGGTGCTGTCATCGGATCTGATATGTCAGGATCCGGAAACTATCAATTGCGGGCTATTCACGCACATATACTTGTAGTGGGTTGGCTATCAATCTTTGCTTGGGGACTATTTTACCGAGTGTTTGAAGTACGTTCGAAAATATTGTTGAACGTTCACTGCTGGACAGCAATACTTGGCTCTATCGGCTTAACAGTCGGCATGTTATTTTACTATGTCAACCCACTCAACTTTAGTGAAGTCCTGACATTAATCTTCTTTATCGCAGGTGGTACAACATTATTAATTAGCTTTGCGGTATTTATTTGGAATACGTTCATGTTAAAGTCTGAGGAGGCGTAATCTGTGAAAGAAAAAAAATTATGGTTTGGTATTTTAGCGGCTTGGATAGCAGTCATGATCTTGTTATCCATGGTCGCTCCTTCTTCCAAGGAAGTATCTTCTCCACTGACAAACAGTGGATTGCCAGAGGATTCGCAAGCAATCGAAGCAAATAAAGTATTGGAAACCTATTTCCCTACTGAAGATGGGATTCCTTTATTTATTGTCTTTGCACAAAATCAGCCATTTTCATCAGAAAAAGTGGCGCAATATAGCATGCAAATAAATGAAATTTTAGCAGCGCATCCATTCCGTACGATTGATTTTTCAGCGATGCCGGCTGTTGCACAAAAATCTTTCATTAGCGAAGATGAGCAAACATTCTTCGTCCCTGCTTTTTTAACAGCGGATTTAGAAAATAAAGAATTAAAAAAATTACTTGATACATTAAAAGAAGAAGCAGCAGAGGAGATTTCAGTTGAGGTCGATTTCACCGGTCCAGTAGGGATTATTTCAGACACATACGAAATGTTCTCAAAAGCCGATGTTGTGCTAATGCTAGCGACAATTGGTGTCATTTTCGTCATTTTAATTGTCATTTATCGTTCTTTCATTTTAGCGATTTTACCACTGGTTGGTGCTGCCATCGCCTATGAAGTTGTAAACCGCTTGATTGGTTTATTCGGTAGTGCAGATTTATTTACAGTAGAAGGACAAGCTTTATCAATTATGATGATTTTGCTGTTCGCTGTTATTACGGACTACTCTTTACTGTTATTTGCTCGATTCAAAGAAGCTGTAGCACAAGGTTTATCTATGCACCAAGCAATGCTACGAGCAACGAAGCAGGTCGCTGAACCGATTTTCTTCAGTGGCGGTACCGTGCTGATGAGTATGTTAACGTTATTCTTTGCAGTCTATGAATCTTATCGTAATTTTGCACCTGTATTTGCGATTGCAATGATTGTCATGATTTTAGCAGGTTTAACACTTATGCCTGCCCTCTTTGCTATTGTGGGGAAACGTAGTGTAAAAGTAAAAACAACTGACTCTACACAAACAGTATGGACTCGTATTAGTCAATGGGTAACAGGAAATCCCTTGAAAGCGATGCTGCCAATCATCGGGGCACTTGCTGTTTGTATTGCACTTGTGACACCGGTCAACTACATGTTTAATTTACTCGACTCATTCCCAGATGATATGTCTTCTGTACAAGGCTACGAGCGATTAAGTAAGGCATTTAGTGAAGGCGATATTGCACCAAGTACAGTCATTATCGAAAGTGTAAAACCATTATATGAAGAAGATGTCCGTGCCATCATGGAAGATTTCAAGGCACAAGACGCTATTTCTAATACACATTCCTTAACCTTTACAGAAGATCAAAAGGTAGCGAAATTCTCACTTGTCTTTGAACATAATCCATATGTAAAAGAAACATTTGATCATCTACGTTCCATTATTAATGAGCAAGAAGACGTATTAGCTACTCATAATATCCATGATGCGCATTTATGGATTAGTGGTGAAACAGCCATTCATGCAGACATTGAAGAGATTAATGCAAAAGACACATTATTTGTACCGATTTTAATGTCTGTGTTAATTTTCATTATGTTACTTGTGCAAACTCGTTCCTTCTTAATTGCCTTTGTGATTTTAGGAAGTATTTTAACGTCGTTCTTTGCGACAATGGGTATTACCGTATTCACATTCCAAACACTGTTAGGCTACGAGGGCATTAGTTATCGTATCCCACTGTACACGTTCATCTTCTTAGTAGCACTAGGGGTAGACTATTCGATTATGATGGTGTCACGCATTAAAGAAGAACAGCAAACACATAGCTTTAAAGAAGCGGTGCAACGCGGCCTAGCGAAAACAGGTGGTGTCATTTCTTCTGCTGGCTTAATTTTAGCCGCAACATTCACGATTCTCATTACACAGCCGGTTGCCGAATTACGTGTGTTTGGTTATGCCGTTGCCGTAGGGATTATTATTGATACATTTTTAATTCGCCCAATTGTTATCCCTGCCCTATTAGTGAAATTGAAAAAATAATATCGATAAACGATGGAGAATCCTATAAAGCTTTGCCTTTATGGGATTCTTTACATTTAGATTGAAGCTCACTTTTTCAGTTACTTCGCATGGCATAAAGTGTAGTCTATTTTCGATTGAGGTCAACAATAGCTTTCTAACCTGAAACTCTCCACTAAAACAATCAAGTAGGTTATGAAGGGTACTTCACGTTTCTGTCAGACCTCCCTGGGTAAGCACATGCACTTTCACACCATTTATCCGCCTCATTTACTTGATATGACCTTCGCCAGAAAGAGCTTCGTTTTGTGTAGCAAACTCACTCAATAATACCTAGCCTTCTATGAGATTCGTGTTCTTCGGACCGGTGATTTCCCTTCAGATTCCGCATCACTACGGACACCCTTGCTCTTGGCTAACCTCTACTTCTGTCTTCGAGGTTCGGGACTTACACCCTATAGTTCATGTGCATGCCAGACACACTACTAAAACCCGCCGAACTTTTTCATTTCGGCGGGTTCTCGTTTATTGTACTTCAATCGGTTCTTTTGTTAACGCTTTGCTCATTTCGCAGTATTGTACGAAAACGCGTGCTAATTCGCGCAGACGCTCTTGCACATCTTGATCGGTAATGTTGTTATTTGCATCGAAGTGATCGGCATGTGTGTACACATAGTTTGGCGTCACTAAGCAGCGGAAGTAATCAAGAATTGGCTTTAGCTGATTTTCAAGTACTAAATGGTGTTGATATGTGCCACCGTTACCAACAATTGCAGCTGGCTTATAGCGCATTGCTTTAGGTGGAATCATATCAAAGGCATTTTTTAACACGCCCGGAATCGATGCTTGGAAAATTGGAGAAGCGAATACATAACCATCAGCTTCTTCAAATTTTTGAATCATCATTTTCATATCATCATTTAGCGGACTACCATCTAAAATTTGATGTTTTAACTCACTAAAAGAAAGAATTTCTAATTGTAAATCTGCATTAAATTCCGCAATATATTTTTCAACTTGTTGTAATAAAGCACCTGTTTTCTTACCGAAAATAGTACCGTCAACGAGTAAAATTTTCATTGTTATCGTTCCTCCGTTATATAATTCACGAATTAGTATGTTCGTATATTATTGTAACAGAACGCCACACAACAAAATATAAGCTTCATGAAATTTCAGTCTTAAGACGTAAATGTCGATTGTTATTTATCATCCTTTTCCACTTCTAATTCCTTTAACTTACTTCTATTAAATACAACTTCCTCATCTAACGGAGCCAGCTCGTCTTTCTTTAATTTATCCCAGTTAAATAAATTTTCATGTAAAACTTCTTGTTCCTGTTCTGGCATTTGCATTGTGGCAAGTTCCTCTGAATCGTAAATACACACCTTTTGTTTTTTACCATGCAGCGCGATTACTTTCATCGCAAGCGCGACCTGACTTGCCTCAATGGAGCGTGCTTTTTTCATCGGTCCGACAAGCAGCGGATTAATGACGTTGAGGGCAACCTCCCCCGCTTTTTCACCTAAACGAAATTCCTTACGATCACCAACAAGTAATGACGGGCGTACAATCGATAGCTGTGGCAGTTCCAAATCAATTAATTCCTTTTCCAGCTTCCCTTTGACGCGGCTATAATAAGCAAATGCCTTGTCATTCGCACCCATCGCTGAAATGACGATAAAATGCCCGATACCATGCTTTTTAGCTAGCGATGCGACATTTAATGGATACTCCACATCTACCTTTTCAAATTGCTCTTTTGTTCCCGCTTTTTTTATCGTCGTGCCTAGGCAACAAAAAACTTCATGCGCAAAATCAAAATCAGATTCCGCAAGCTCATCAAAATTGACGATTCGCTCCACTAATTTTTCGTGCTGATAGTCTAGCTTTCGTCTTGTCAGTGCTGTAACAGAAATATATTCCTCACTTTCACAAAGTAATCGGACGAGGTGTGAACCAACTAGCCCTGTTGCTCCAACCACAATAGCTGAACGCATTTCCATTTGAAAGCCCACCTTTCCTTTATATCGTGACTGTCTTAAAACGTTTTCGACAGGCCAAGTATGCTTTTTATTTCATTTTCACACATACTTACCATTTTTTCACCATATTTTAAAAAGAACATGGTAGCGAAAGGATGCGATGAAATATGACAAACCGAAAAAGAAAAATTGCTTTTATCGTGGAACAATGCCCTTTTAAAGGCTTATATCCGTTCGAACGGGCGATTATTTTGAGTAAATTATTAAATGAAGAATCTGTATTCATGTTCGTGAAAACGAATGATTCTACTGCACTAAAATTATTTGAAGGTTCAGGTATTACACCTGTTTTATTTGAAAAATATGAGCAACTTGTAAAGACAATTCGTAACTTAGAGTTAGATTTGATTGTACAAGACGGCAAAGATTCACTAGTTGAACAAATGGAGCTCTTGCGACCGTTTTGTAAAACAATCGTACATTTTGATGATTTCGGTAACGGTAATGTGTTAGCTGATTGCAATGTACTGGCACTATTTGAAGAGCTCGGTTCCGGAGAGCTGTTACCACCAAATACATTGGCAGGTAGTTATGCTTTTGCGGTAAATGATAAATTACAAGCAGTTGCTGCTGAGCGCAATAGTATTGTGGAAAATGATCCACCACACATTGTCATTGCATTTGAAGATGGGGACGAGCACAATTTAACCTATCGTACACTCCGCCATTTAACACAGCTACAAATCCCATTAAAAATTTCTGTCGCCATCGATGATGAGTACAAACATCCTGTTAGCGATTTACAAATGATGCTACTGAGCCGTCGTAACACAAAAATCATTAAACATACAGATGCTTTGTATGAGGCGTTAGCGAATGCAGATATTATTGTATGTAACAACAACTACACTCCTTATAAAGTGGCAGCAATCGGCATTCCGTGTATTACTCTTGCCCAACAAGAGCGAGAAATTGCTCACGCGTTTGCCAGGGAGTTGAACGGCTTTATTCATTTAGGTTTAGGACGTAAAATCAAGCAATCCGCTATTCAAAACGCTGTCATGGAGCTTTTACTGCATGAACATCGCCGTGACCGCGCCATTCGTAAACAACAAGCATTAGAAATTTTAACAAACAACGAAATCCTACAAGCACTATTACTCGACTTCGCATACGGACGCCATCTAGCACAGTTATAGCTGTGATAAATAATATATTCCACCATATTCTTCATTTCACATAAATCATTGTCATTCTCAAACTCACCCTACATATGCTACAATAAAAAGCAGTGATTTTCGAAAATATACAGGAATTTTTTCCGCGAAGGAGTGCGCTTCTATGCTAACAAAGGCACAAGTACAACAACAAATTACAGAGTTAAAAATGGACTACATTAACCTTCAAGGGGATATGGAAAAGCTTGAATCATTAGGTCATGAAGGATCAGTGAAGCAAGCGTTAGAACGCCTTGAAAAAATGGAAGCACGACTTGCAGAATTAAATAAGCAGCTAGCTGAATTTTAAGCTACTTCAAAATATTATTCTACTCTGCTCGCGGTCACGCACCGCGAGCTTTTTGATGAACATAAGATACTATTTAAATAAATTATTGGAGGATAAAACATGGCAATTTTAACGGTTGAAAACTTAGGACATTCTTTTGGTGACCGTACCCTTTTTAAAGACGTATCATTTCGTTTAGTTGAAGGCGATCACATCGGCTTAGTTGGTGCAAATGGTGTTGGGAAATCAACATTAATGGGCATTATTACAGGTCAAGTAATTCACGATACAGGGAAAGTGGAATGGCTTCCTGGTACGCACTACGGTTACCTTGACCAGCACACAGTACTAACACCAGGTCGTACAATGCGTGATGCGTTACGTGATGCTTTTTTACCTTTATATAAAAAAGAAGAGCGTTTAAATGAAATTTCAATGGAGATGGCTGAGCCAGATGCAGATTATGACAAGCTGTTAGAGGAAATGGCTGAAATTCAAGATGCACTGGATGCAGGTGACTTCTACTCTTTAGATATTAAAATTGAAGAAATTGCTCGTGGTCTAGGTCTTGATGCAATCGGTCTTGAGCGCGATGTAGCTGCCCTTTCAGGTGGTCAGCGTACAAAAGTTTTATTAGCAAAATTACTTTTAGAAAAACCAAAAGTTTTATTATTGGATGAGCCGACAAACTATCTTGATGAAGAGCATATTACTTGGTTAAAAAACTATCTTAAAAACTATCCACATGCATTTTTATTAATTTCGCATGATACGGAATTTATGAACGAAACAGTAGATGTTATTTTCCAATTAGAGTTCTCTAAATTAACGCGCTACACAGCAACTTACGAAAAGTTTTTAGAGCTTGCAGAAATCAATAAACGCCAGCATATCGATGCGTACGAAAAGCAACAGGAATTCATTAAAAAGCAAGAAGATTTCATTGCGAAAAACAAAGCGCGTTACTCAACGACAGGTCGTGCGAAATCTCGTGCAAAGCAGCTTGATCGCTTGGAGCGTATCGATCGTCCGGAAACAGCGGTTAAACCTGAATTCAGTTTCAAAGAAGCGCGTACACCAAGCCGCTACGTTGTAGAAGCTGAAAACTTATTAATCGGTTACGATAAAGAAAAACCATTATTACCACCACTAACGTTTATGATTGAGCGTGGTGAAAAAATCGCATTAGTCGGGATGAATGGTGTCGGTAAATCAACATTATTAAAAACAATGCTTGGCAAAGTACAACCACTTGGTGGACAAGTAATCCTCGGTGATTATCTAGCACCATCATACTTCGAGCAAGAAGTAAAAGCAGAGAAAATCACGCCAATCGATGATGTGTGGAATGCGTTTCCATCAATGGATCAAGCTCAAGTCCGCGCTGCTCTAGCTCGTGCTGGCTTAAAATCAGAACATATCCAACGCCCACTGAACTCACTATCAGGTGGTGAGCAAGCGAAAGTTCGTCTATGTAAATTAATGATGAATGAAGCGAACTGGTTAATCTTTGACGAACCGACAAACCACTTAGATGTCGATGCAAAAGCAGAATTAAAACGTGCAATGCAAGCGTTCAAAGGAACAATCGTACTTGTATCCCACGAACCTGATTTCTATGAAGGCTTAGCAACAAAAGTATGGAACGTTCAAGACTGGTTCACAACTGGGAAGACGGATTTATAATGTTTAGGTAGCTATGCCAGCGAAAAGCTGGCATAGTTTTTTGTTGTAGCTCGGTGTTTGGGGTTTAATAGACAATTTTAGGATGATAATAGACAATTTCGAGGACATAATAGACAATATAGGACCAATAATAGACAATTTGAGAATAGTAATAGACAATTCCAGACCGATAATAGACAATCTGAGGTTTATTAGCCAACCCTAAAAAAACAACCGCTCCACTACATTAAACAAACAATCTTTCCTTCGCTAAGGAAATCGCTCTTTTACTTACTTCTAAACGATCGCCATCAGCATTTAAACGAATTACGCCGTTTTCCTCATCAAAAATTGACTGTAAATGTGGTGCTAGTTTAACACCGACCATGATCGGTTGTTGCGCTTTCGCAGATGATGAAGATTTGTCATTATCCAACCCTAAAATATCAGGAAATGGCGTTTGTGGCACTTGCTGTGGACGACGTGGTGGTTGATTACTAACACTTGAGCCACCTACTCCTACTGAACGAATCATTACGATTTCAACCCCCTTATGTATTTCACTAAATTATTATGAACAATCCACTCGATTAAAGCTAGCTACAAAAGTTTCAACTCGACAAAATAAAGCGAAACTTCAATTAGTTGAATTACATTATACACAAAACATTCAGTCTTTTTAGCCCAAAAAGCGATGTCTACCTGTTATCATTAAGTGACTACGTTTTCCCCCTATGCAATAAGCTGTAGCACTTCTATCTTACGCTCTATTAAATTAGCATGAAGAGCTATATTATTACGGTATATATTTTGTTATTTTTACGGTTAATTATGGATGTAATAGCAAGATTATTAATAAAAAAATATTCAATTTGATAAATTAGTAATATAAAATTCAGAATTTATTTTCTTTTCTCACACCACGATTTCCCCATATATAATAAAGATGTATTATATTTTAAGGAGTGAATTACAGATGACACCGCGTATCGAAAAAGATTTTTTAGGCACTATGGAAATACCAAAAGATGTTTATTACGGTATTCAAACAATGCGTGCAAAGGAAAACTTCCCTATTACTGGGCTAGTTGTCGATCCTGAGTTAATACGCGCATTTGCTATCGTAAAAAAATCTACTACACAAGCACACTTAGCGACTGGTCAATTAGATGAAACAATTGCAAACGCTATCATCCAAGCTGCTGATGAAATCATCGCTGGAAAATGGCATGACCAATTTATCGTGGACCCTATTCAAGGCGGAGCTGGTACTTCATTAAATATGAACACAAATGAAGTAATTGCAAACCGTGCACTTGAAATTCTAGGACATGAAAAAGGTAATTATTCTATTATTAGCCCAAATTCACACGTAAATAAAGCACAGTCTACAAATGATGCATTCCCAACAGCTATTCACGTATCAACAGTGCATGTGCTAATTGAACTTTTAAAAGTTATGGACAAAATGGTAGAAGCATTTGAAGATAAAGCGAAAGAATTCGACCATATTATTAAAATGGGTCGTACGCACTTACAAGATGCGGTGCCAGTCCGTCTTGGTCAAGAATTCCATGCATATGCAACAGTGCTACGCCGCGATATTAAACGCATAAAAAAAGCAAAAGAACATTTATATGAAATTAACCTTGGCGCAACAGCAATTGGTACTTGCTTAAATGCCGACTCTACATACATCAAATCAGCAGTTGAATACGTGCAAGAGAATACAGGACTTCCATTTAAACAATGTGAAAACCATATCGATGGCACACAAAACACAGACATTTATACAGAAGTATCAAGTGCACTAAAAATCTGCATGTTAAACATGTCAAAAATTTGTAATGACCTTCGCTTAATGGCTTCTGGTCCAAAAACAGGTTTTGCAGAAATTTTCTTACCAGAACGCCAACCAGGTTCTTCAATTATGCCTGGTAAAGTAAACCCAGTAATACTTGAAGTAATTAACCAAATCGGCTTCCAAGTAATCGGTAATGACGCAACAATTTCGATGGCTTCTGAAGCTGGTCAGTTCGAGCTAAACGTAATGGAGCCAGTACTTGTGTTCAACTTATTACAATCAGTTCGTATCATGACAAACGGTTTCACAGCGTTCACTACATACTGCTTAAAAGGTATCCGCGCAAACGAAGAAGTACTTCGCGGCAATGTTGAGCGCAGTATCGGCGTAGTTACAGCAATTGCTCCATTCGTTGGTTACGAAGCTGCATCAGCATTAGCACGTGAAGCATTACATACAGGTGAATCTGTTCGTTCATTATGCTTAAAACACGGGCACTTCACTGAAGAAGAAATTGATGTTGTCCTAGATCCATTCCGCATGACAACATTACAAGAAAAGTAATAAAGAAACTATAGCCCTACCGAAGCAACCTCAAGGGGGGCTAGACGTTACTCTAAATTTATATATATCCTTTTAAATCTAGGCATTTGGCTACAGCCAAATGCCTTTTACAAAGCAACTGCGAAAAATAGCGAATGTCTAATAAAATAGAATCATGCATTTAAATACTACCTTCTTCGCATTTGCAACTCTCTTTTAAGCCGATATAACACGTATAATCTATATGTTTTGTCACTATATATTCAAATCCTAAGGTACTTCAATTACATCTTTCTGAAACTTTTTTTCCGAAAAGACGTATATATTTATAGAAAGCTGGGTATACAATAATTGGATATACCTTCACATATACAGGTCATTTACAAAAAACACTTGTAAAATAAATATCTTATCAGTAAGATAAAAGTGCAAAATTATCTTATTAGTAAGCTATTTCAAAAATCAAACAATTGAAAGCGAGGAATTTAATATGTCAGTAACAATTTACACGCAATCTAGCTGTTCCTCATCACGAAAAGCTTTAAAATGGTTAAATGAAAACAACATTCCTTACACAGAAAAACGTATTACATCACAACCTCTTACGTTAGCTGAATTTAAAAATATTTTAAGTATGACGGAAGATGGAACAGATGAAATTATTGCGACAAACTCAAATGACTTTAAAAATTTAGCTATAGATATTGAGCAATTATCGATTCAAGAGTTGTATAACTTAATTCAACAGCACCCTCGTATGCTACGTAGCCCGATTTTATTGGACGAAAAACGCATCCAAGTTGGCTATAATGAAATGGATATTCGCCGTTTCATTCCACGTAAAGTACGTGCGTTCGAATTAAACGCGTTACAAAAACTAGCGGTTGAATAATTTCACCGCTCCCCTTTACATAAACTTGTGAAAGACTTTGTTGGAGTTGACTAAAATGGACCCGAAAAGAAGAGAAAACTTAGCTGCTCTGTTCGAAGCAATGTCGTCGCTTGAACGCAAAGCTGCGAATGAATGGAATAGCCATAACGAGCTAGGTTTTTCGAAATCTCATATTTTAATTCTTGAGTATTTGGCAAATGAAGGTCCAAAGCGCCCGTCTGCTATTGCAGATCGCTTAAAAGTAACAACAGGTGGCGTGACAGTGCTTACTACAAAACTATTAAAATTAGGTTTCATTGAAAAGACACAAAGCGAAAACGATCGCCGCGCTGCACTAATCTCCATTACGCCAGAAGGTCTTGACTTACTTGAGCAATCACGTAAACAAATCGATGTACTTATTCATCATCTGTTCGGTATGCTAACAGATGATGAAATCGAAACGTTACGTAATATTTTTAATAAATGTGTTTATGAAAATTACTAATAATCTCCGCGAGCGCAATCGTTTCGCGGTTTTTTTGTTTTGTCGAGGCGAGTTTTTGTACGGATACGCTCTCATACACTACCGAACCAAAAAAGCACAACGCCATCCAAAGACGTTATGCTTAGCAAAACTCATTTCGCATCATTGTGAGTTCCCCCGAAAAACTTATCCACAAAAAAAGGATTGTATTAAACTGTTACGACTGTTTCTAGTTTTTGATCAGCTAGTAAAATTTCTTTTAGTCTTGCTTTGGCACGGAACAGGCGTGATTTCACGGTACCAACTGACACTTTCATTAGCGTTGAAATTTCCACTAGTGAATATTGATCCACATAGAAATACCATAATGTTTTTTGATAAATCGTATCTAACTCATGCATTTTTTCTTGCACAATTTTTGTAATTTCCGTTTTTTCGATTTGTTCCTCTGTAGAAATTTCATTATTGGGAACCAAATCTAAAATCGGTACGTCTAATGTTTCAGGTTGACTCATCATGTATTTACTACGGCGTACATTTTTGCGATAGCGGTCGCGGAATGTGTTCATTGTGATTGTAGTTAGCCAAGCTTTTACATGATCTACTTCTGTTAGGTTATCCTCATAGCGGATTACTTTCACCCACACTTCTTGCGTTAAATCCTCAGCTTCTGAAGTGTTGCGTGTTAATTTTAAACATAAATGATAAATATATCGATGAAATTCATTATAAATTGAAGTTAATTTTTCATTCATACGGATTGCCTCCATCTAGAGTTCGTTTTCTTATTTTTATTTTCGCAAAATTATTTCATACGCTCTATAGGATTTGCTTTCATTACGCTTACAATGTTGTAAGGTTGGGAGAATTTTTTTGTAATATACGTATTCGTGTGCTATTACTCCTCAAAATTTCAGCACATGCATCCCGTATGATATAATGCTTCTATTACCAAACAATTGAAGGAGGCTCACATTATGAGTCATTTAGCAAAATTAGATGCTTATTTTGCACAACACCGTGATACTCACCTGAAGGAATTAAACGACTTCCTACGCATTCCAAGTATCTCTTCCCTATCTGAACATAAACAAGATATGCAAGTTGCCGCTTCATGGTTAGCAGCAGCAATGAAACGTATCAACCTTGAAAACATCTCCATTGACGAAACAGGCGGTCATCCAGTTGTCTATGCGGACTGGTTACATGCACCTGGTAAACCGACGATTTTATTCTACGGTCACTATGACGTGCAACCAGTAGATCCATTAAACTTATGGGAAACACCTCCGTTTGAGCCTACAGTGCGTGATAATAAGCTATTTGCGCGTGGTGCTTCAGACGACAAAGGACAAGTATTTATGCACTTAAAAACGATTGAAGCGCTATTTGCTTTAGACGGTACACTTCCTGTGAATGTTAAATTCATTATCGAAGGTGAAGAGGAAATCGGTAGCCCGAACTTACCACCTTACGTTGAAAAAAATAAAGAAAAACTAGCAGCTGATCTTATTTTAATTTCGGACACGGGTCTTTATGCACCTGGCAAACCAGCTGTATGCTACGGTTTACGCGGTTTAACAGGTATTCAAATCGATGTGCGCGGTGCAAAAGGTGACTTACACTCTGGCCTTTACGGTGGTGGCGTGCAAAATGCAATCCATGCACTAGCACAAATTTTAGCGTCATTCCGAGACGAGCACGGTACGATTCAAGTAGAAGGTTTCTACGATAACGTGCGCCCATTATCAGAAGAAGAGCGTCAAGCATATCGCGACTTGAGGTTTGATGAAGAAGCATTAAAAGAAGAAGTTGGCGTGAAAGAATTATTCGGCGAAAAAGGATACTCTTACCTTGAGCAAACGTGGGCACGCCCTACTTTAGAAATAAACGGTGTATTCGGCGGGTTCTCTGGTGAAGGCATTAAAACCGTACTTCCTGCTGAAGCGGGCGCAAAAATTACATGTCGCCTCGTACCAGATCAAGATCCAGATGAAATCGTTGCGCTTCTAAAAGCACATGTTGAAAAGCATAAACCTGCTGGCGTAGACATTACGATTTCTGAGTTTGATAAAGGCGCCCCTTACATTACGCCATTTGATCACCCTGTCATCCAAGCAGCAGGCCGTTCGTATGAGCGCGTATATGAAGTACCTACTGCGTTCATTCGTGGTGGTGGCTCAATTCCAATCGTCGCAGCATTTGACCAAATTCTAGCGTTACCGGTTGTGCTAATGGGCTTTGGTTTAACGAGCGAAAACTTCCATGCACCAAACGAACACTTCCATTTAGAAAACTTCGACAAAGGTCTTCGCGTATTAGGTGACTATTTATACGAAGTCGCGACGTTAAAGCTTTAATATTGAAATAAGGGAAGAGGATGACTCGAGTTATAAGTCATCCTCTTTTTTCTCGATTAAACAAACATATATCTTACTAAAGAATGTTTTTTTTGAAAATTCACTTTACTAAACAACTGCATATATTTTAAAATTGCAGTAGAATTTACTGTAAACTATATCCTAATTATTGGATAAATAGTATAATAAAGATAAGTAATAACTACCTATTTAATATTTTTTATTCTCAGTAACATACTCATAAATTCGCGAGAGAAGGTGAAATGATGGGCATAAAATACAAACCACTGATACAAGTAGAGTCAAACTATGATCAATTATTTGCAGATGGACACTATAACGAAGCAATTGACGTCATGCGTACTTTTTTAGAAGAATGCGAGCGCGATGGGAATCCATACGGGGCAATGATCGCTCATATTAGCATTGCTTCTTGCTACTATTGCTTAGGGCAAATTGAGAGCGCCTTTCAAAGCGTCCTTTACTACAAGCAACTATGCGATGAATACGGTGATCAATACGAACACTATAATTTGTGCCACATCCAAGCCCTGATCTATGATTATGAGCAAAATTACACAAAGGCAAAAAGCGCAACAGAAGAATGCATTCATCTCGCCAAGGCGCTAAACTTGCCTCAGGAATTAAGTAAAAACTATAGCCTGATGAGCCATTTACATATTATGACGGAAAACTATGCAGATGCACTATCAACTGCGCAAGATGCTTTAGCAATTGCTGAAATTCATTGCTCAGAAGATATTTACTTACATTGTCAAATTTACTGCAGTCTTGCCACTGCCTATGTTTATTTAGATCGGTTTACAGATGCCACGCAAATATTGGATTTACTAGCACATAACCCTTTTATCCAAAACAGTGAGCTCCAGCGTAGTCGTTATTTATTAACAAAAGGTACCCTTATGATGAAATACGGGTTATTGAATGACGCAATTACGTACTTTTCAGAGGCTGAAATGATTGCCTTATCATTTAATAATCACGTTTTGCTAAAAAGGATTTATTTTTATAATGCTTTAGCCTATGAGCAACAACGCCAATTTGAAAAGGCATATTATTACCTTAAAAAGTACGTAGAAAAACTAGAGGCAACACATAAAGGGCATTTGCTTTCAAAAGTAAATGAGTTAGATATTCAGCATAGTATTTCAATGATTGAGCGTCGTGCAAATATCGATACATTATCCGGTGTTCACACACGTTACTATTTAGAGTCCACTTGTGATACATGGCTAAAAGAAGCACGCCAAACGAAAGATCATATTTGTTGCTTTGTATTCGACGTCGATGATTTCAAAATGATTAATGATCAATACGGTCACTTAGTCGGGGATGAAGTAATCAAGGCGGTTGGTCAGAAGTGTAAAGAAGTTATGCACGAGAAAGATATACTCGTAGGTCGCTATGGCGGGGATGAGTTTGTCATTCTTCTAAAAAACTTTTCACAGGAACAAATCATCCAGAAGGCAAACGAACTATTCCAAGCTTTATCGAATATGACTGTCGTCAGCGATGGACATAAGATCCAACTTACAATTAGCATGGGGATGGTGTGCAACTCCAGCATTATCGCTCGTAAATTTAAACAGCTATTTAGAGTAGCAGACCAAGCACTTTACATGGCCAAAAATCAAGGCAAAAACCAAATCGTCTCACTATCCAATATGAATTGCAAACTCGATAACTCCCCCCACTCCTCTTCGTGAAGGGTGGGTTTTT
>JBJEFO010000376.1:1359-8334 GCA_051874135.1 Lysinibacillus sp. | reverse complement strand
CTGCGGCTGGCAAATGCGCGAACGACTAAAGGAAAATTGCCTTCTGAATATTTATTAATTATTTCTTGCAGTTAATCTTAAGATTCATTAATAGGAATAAACTTTTTTAGAATATCCAGTAGGCTTCACTTTTGCCGTAGCGCGGCACAGCCACAGGAGCCGAAACAGGAGATCCAAACAGGCCACGCCTGTTTTAGCTCCTGTGGAGGCTGTGGCAAAGCGCGGAGGCTACCGACTTGAATAATTTCCTTTTAATTATTCAACACACGATACAAGAATAAACCGTAGTGCATGCGGGTAATTGATTCAGTTGGCTTAAATGAACCATCGCTATAACCAGTCGTAATATTGTTTGCTGCTAATGCTTGCACAAACTCGTATTCCCACGCTGTTTTTGGCACGTCCTTGAATTGAATATTCGATGTACCTTTTAAATCAAATGCTTTTGCAATAATTTTCGCCATTTGGGCACGTGTTAAGTTACCGCTTGGGTTAAAGTTGCCATTCGAGCCGCTTATAATGCCTGCGTTTTGTACTGCTGCAATTTCTTTATAGTATTGATGAGCTGCTGTTACATCTTTAAATCCTGGATCTTTAATTTTAGTCGTATCTAGCCCTAACACGCGACTAATAATGACTGCACCGTGCGCACGAGATAGTGTTTCGTTTGGTCTAAATGTGCCGTCACTGTATCCTGTAATATATTTATTTTCTACTAAATATTTAATTTCTTTGTTATAAATATAGTTTTCAGGAATATCTTTAAACAGCGAGCCTACTTTTACTGTAATCGGGAAGCTTGCTGATTTTGTGCCAAGTGTCGCAACAATCGCTCCTGTCCCCGCTTTCTTTGCGGTAAACTGCCCTGTACTCGTAATTGTACCGATATCGCCTTCTACAGACCATTTCACTTGATTATCGTTATAAACAATGTTCTTGCCTTCATCATCTAACGCTTTAATTGTATACGTTGCTGTTTGGTTTTCATTAACCGAATTGCTACCGCTAATCGTTAATGTCGTTGGCGCATCTACTGTTTTTACCGGGAATGATTGTATCACTTTACCGTTATGCGACATATAAATACGGTCATTTCCTGCTTGTGTTGTTGTGAAGCTAAAGCCACTAACATTTAATGTACCATTTTCTGATTTGAAACTCATTGCACCGTCTGTAATTGATAACGGGTTGTAATACGCATCTAATACATACTCGACGTTAATTGTTGATGTTGTACCAACTAGCATCGTACCTGTATTTGTACGTGTAAACTTAATTGTTTCCGCCTCGCTCGTTGGGGCTGTACTCACTGCCTGTAAAATCGCATTGACCGCACGCTCTGAGCCGCCAGATGGACGATTTGCTAGCACGACATTATTGCTGCCATATTTGCGAATACCCATTGTCGTTGAGCCACCACCGTCTAAGTTAAGGGCTGTATCGACACCGAGTTTAATTAAATAATCTGCTAGCTGTATCATATTCATACCTTTACTGCTAGATTGCTTGCCATCAACCGTAATGAAGTGCACTGTTTTCTTATCTTTGCTAATACCTACAACTGTTCGAGATGTTACTTCTGTAGCACGTGGGCTTGAAGTACTCATCGTAATATAGCGTTCACCGTTGCGCACAAGCATAGGACCTGATGCAGCGATAAACTGTGCATTTTGCCACTTTTGATCAACCGAAAAGTTAACGGATACGTCAGCACCAACTGTTAATCCAGCAAACTTATCTGATGTATTTAATGGTGAACCACCTTGAACAGAAATGACAAAACCATTTTCCGGGATTTGACTTACACTTTGACCGTACGGCAATATTTGTGTGACCTTACCTGAAATCGTATCACCAAATGAAATATTACGTGTACTCTGTCCTGCATCGACAATTATTTCATAACCGTATGCATTCGATCCTGTCCCCGACTTATAAAAATCTGGTGTAAACACAACAACTTCTTTTGACTGACGTTGTCGATTCATACCATCAATTTCAAATGTTTGACCATTCGTTGTAACATTTATATCAAAATCGAAATAATCGATAATCGCTTCCCCGTTTTGCTTAACCCCGAAAGCTGTTGGCACGTTCATATATTGATCCGAACCATTCGATACAGTTCCACCGTTTATAATGCGATTATTTTCTGCAATTAAAAATAACGGATATCCTTCGCTCATATTAAAGAACGCCGCGTTCATCGCTCCAACAACTCGGTTACCTTCGACTGAATTTCTCGTCGCTAGCACGGTTGTCCGAATACGCGATGCAAATGGATCTGGCATCCCTAATGTCACATTCGTATAGCTATCATTTAAATTGATGGATAAATGATTAATAGAGTTAGTATAACTATTTTTATATGTATATTTGTTATACATAACACCGCTTGAAAGTGGATACTGTTCTTCCGTTGTTTGAAATGCTGAAGCTAAATTCGCCTGCGTTAAGACCAAAACAAACATTATAATAATACTTAGAAATTTTGTATTTTTCTTCATGCTTCTTCCCTTCCCGTATATGTTTTTTTACTCTATAACAATATCAAAATTTAATATAAAATACTATTAATTGGCTATATATAGGAAAATAGATTGTAATATAACGGTTTATATTTACTTATAATCAATCTATATACTTTTAAATATACAATAATACCTATTCATTTATCTTATTTTATTAAAAAAATGACCTATTCAGTTAATTTGTGAATCTTATGTCCTCTTTTATATAAAAAAAGTTTTTGTTACGATAAATATAATGAAAAAGGAGGAAATTGATAATGAAAAAACTGTTAATGTTTCCACTTGTCTTACTATTATTACTCCCTTTTGGAAGCTTTGCGAGTGCAGATGATGTTACAGGCAACTTTCACGAAAAAAGCTTAAGATACTTAATTCTTAAAGGTGCTTTAACGGCAGATGCAAGCGGAAATTATTACCCTAATCAAATGGTAACCCGCGCGGAATTTGCTCACTATTTATCTGTAACGCTTGAGTTGCCAGAAGCAACTGAGCCTACTGAATTTGTAGATGTTCCTCAAAATTCACCTTACTATGCATCTATTCAAAAAGCTGCCGCCGCAAAAATCATTACTGGCTATGAGGATCTAACATTTAAACCAAATGCAACAATTTCACGTGTACATATGGCTGTCATGATTGAACGCGCGTTAGTTCATTTAAACGTAGCTGTTGATTCACCGACAGCTACTACATTCAAAGATCAGCCACAAATTTTAGAACAATATCGTCACGCTGTAGCCGTAGGGGCACATTTAAAAATTATTCAAGGTTCGACGGAAAAGGATGGCGTGTACTTCTATCCTAATAAAAATGCGAACCGTGCTCAGACAGCAACATTCATCTATCGATTAAATGAGTATATTGGCGATGAAGATACGAAGTTTGATATGTATGAACTAAAAACAATCAAAAACAAAGAACTCGTGTCAACAGGCAAAACATCTTTTTCCTATGATACACTGTACAACCAAATTACAGATCACAACACACAAGTCATTACACTGGGCGATAAAATCGTCTACTTAAAAGCTGGTTTAGGTTATGTTGTAACGAATAAATACGTTGCACTTAAATCCGAAACGATTAATGACCAAATTGCAGTTGCAGGCGGTACAGAAATGCAATACCTTGGGAGCGACGGGAAAAATGTTCGTGTAAATTTAGCAGGACAAGTCGGCACACTATCAATTGATAATGTATCGATTATTCCATTCGCTACATCAAAAGGTCGCTCATATTATAAAAATGAAGGTGGCGAACTTTATCATTTCCTTGTAGATCAAGCAACAGGAAAAGTAACAGGACGCTACTTCTCTGGTAAAGCGCCAGCTGCAATGGATGCAGGGGTTCCTTATTATAGCTGGGATGGCATTCACTTTGCAGGTAACGGGGAAACCTTTACACACTATAACTATTATCAATTTTTACCGATTATTTCTAAAACACAATATACAGCTGAAGAGCTAGATAGCTATATTAATTATGCATTAGCATTACGAGAACAAGCAGGTCCTCAGTATGCGAACGCAACAAAAATTAGTAAGCTAATCGGACTAGGTACAACATTAAAACAAATGGAAGAACAATACGGTTTAAATGCGATGATGATTTTAGCGTTAGCCTTCCATGAAAGTGATCACGGGATGAGTGAGCATGCACAAAAGTACAATAATCTATTCGGTCTTTATGTGTATGATACAAATCCATTAAATAAAGAATTTGAGTCTGTAGAGGCAAATATTTTAGAATATATTAATTCATTTATTTGGAAAAATTACATTCCACATAACGGCGCTTTTGCAAACGGTGCTGTCTTCGGTTCAAAAGCACTTGGTATGAACGTTAAATACGCATCAGATCCATACTGGGGCGCAAAAGCTGCTGGCCACTATTACCGCGCAGACAAATACCTTGGCTTTAAAGATGCGAATAACCCTTACACAGTCGGTTTAACGACTACAACGGGCTTAAATGTTCGTTCTGTACCAACAACAGCCGGTAACTCACCGTTATATACGTACACACGTAAAAACTTACCGCTTATTATTTCAAACACTAACTTACCAGATTGGTATGAAATTATCGGTGAGCAACGTGGATTACCAACTGCTTATGTAAACAAGCAATATATTAATATTATTGAAACAACGAAATAGTTTTTAAGAGATTGGGAAAATTATTCCAATCTCTTTTTTTATCGTATACAATACGAAGAAAGGAGGCTTATTATGAAGAAAATATATATTACTTTTATCGCACTATTTTTATGCATCATCATTTTGCCAAAGGATAGCGAGGCACAGAGTAATCAAAAAGTCGGCGTACTATTTTCAGATACGATTGAGAACTATGCTAACGCTACATATCCAGGAGGAACAGTTAAAATTCCCTTTGCCACAAGCTCTGCAACTGTTTCTCCAAAAAGCGATTTAAGTTCAATTCATGACAAAGCATTAAAAATGTATCACTTTTATGCACAAGAAGGCTATGATGTTGCGAAAGTAGATCATAACGTCTTAAATAGCTTAGAAAAAATGCACGAATATGATGTACTTGTCTTTCCTTACTTCGTGTTAATGAACCATACACAACGTGAAAACTTAAAAGCGTATATTTACGGTGGCGGAAATGCGCAGTTTTTATTTGATACAGGAAGAAATGAATTAGCTAAAATTCCTAGCAACTCGTCACAAATGGATTTAACACCATTAATTTATGACGTCCTCACATGGGTTTGGGAATGGGATAATTTAACGGAAGTGTACCAAGCACGCTTTATTGATGATGTACAATTAAGAAACTCTACCATTACGAATACACCTGGTGTAACGCATCCGATTTTAACAAAAGCTTATGAAAAGCTAGGTCGTAATTCGATTCAATTAAACAATCAAAGCAATGAATGGTTTGAAATAATCCAACCGTGGAATGCCTCTGTCAAACCGCTACTTGTCATCTCAAATTTTGATTCGACAGATAAGCCAGCCAATGTAAAGAAAGGACAATCCGGTGCTTTATTTGCTATTGAACATGGGGCGGGCCGTGTTGTTTATACACCATTTAAAATTTATGATTTCATTAATGTAGAGGCAAAAGACGCAGATTGGCATGACAGTACTAAAGGAAACGCATGGAATCAGCGAATCGGGGATGAAGATGCAAAAGCTATCCTAACTGCTTCGCTCGATTGGTTACTAGAGGGAGCTAATACATTTAATCCTCGAAACTATGATGTCAAACTTGAATTATCGAATTACACAGCTAATATGACACCACAAAAAACATTTGCCGTTCGTGGAACAGTGACAACAACGAATGTAGGGAATATTCCAGCGCGCGGGAAACTAAAAGTCCAAGTACTTGATGCTAACAACAAATCGCTCGGTCAATACGAAAAAACATTAGTAGGTCTCTCCCCGTCACCAAATGAAGCATCAAGCTATGATGAGAAGTTTGAGATTTTATTGCCAGGCTCAATAAAAGACGGTAAATACACTGTGAAGGCAACCTTCGAAGAAACACGTCACGACCGCTCTGGCTACGTTACACGCGCAGAGGCTTTCACATTAACAAAGCAAGGAAATAAAGGTTCATTTGCATCATTTGCTAGTTTTAAAGATGTCGGCTCAGCAAATGGACACTATAAAAATATAATGAATGCTGCGAAAATCGGTATTATTACAGGCTATCCTGATCAAACATTTAAACCAACAGCAAACGTTTCCCGCTTAAATGCGATGATGATGATGTTGCGTGCAATCGGTGTTAGTCCATCAGCCTCTGCTACTCTGCCAAGTACTGTAACAGACTTGAAAAAAGGGGCATATGGCTATGATGTAATGGCTACAGCTTATCAATTAGGACTAATTGAGCTTGATAATGGACAGGCAGCTAAAGATGCACCAATGCGCCGCGGTGCTATGGCACAGGCACTTGTAAAAGGCTTTAAATTACAAGGTAAAAGCGATTTAGTATTTACAGATATCGATGCTAATCAATCTAACAATATTGAAATCCTTTACCACCACCGCATTACAACAGGGAAAACAGCTACACTTTACGGTCCGGGTGATGCTGTAACACGCCAACAATTCGCAACGTTCATCATGCGCTCGTTGGAGAATACAAGTAAATAAATGTGAAACGGAGTAGAAAACGTGGCGTTTTCTACTCCGTTTTTTGGGGTGTGGGGATGGGGAACGGTTTATTTACCTGATACGTGATTTTATTTGCACTTTCGTATGCACCGAGCGATTTATTTACCCGATAACTTGAAATATTTACCCGATAGCTCCGGTTATTTACCCGATACGCAAATTTATTTGCACTTTCGTATGCACCGAGCGATTTATTTACCCGATAACTTGAAATATTTACCCGATAGCTCCGGTTATTTACCCGATACGCAAATTTATTTGCACTTTCGTATGCACCGAGCGATTTA
>JBJEFO010000376.1:0-1259 GCA_051874135.1 Lysinibacillus sp. | reverse complement strand
CCGATTTTATTTGCGCTTTTCTAAAATATCTGCGGGTATAAAGTATCTCCTATTTTTATTTCCTCCTGTATGCGGGAGGTTCATTCGCTTCAGCATTTTGCTCGCAGTGTAAACAGTGGCGATTCCCATATATTCTCGAAACTCGCTATTTGTAATCCACTCTTTGTACAGCAAGCGGTAATCGTGCATTGCTTCATACATCCCTTGACTATTTTTCACACCACACGTTACACACTGAAAACACCTACGTACATGTACCATCTGCTTACGGCACGTCGTACAAATCGCGCCTTGTAGTAATAATACTTGCGGATAATTGCGTTTTATCGGTAACCTTGTATAACACTTAATAAAATGATCCTTCACGTAGTCAAGTTGCTCATTGCTTATTATTTGTGGATAGCGCTCAAATAATTTTTCTAACTTACTCCTTAAGCCTGTAATATTGAACACACTTACTTCCTTTGATTTTGAACCAATAATCGTTGACGGGTCCGTAATGACTACAACTGGAACAACTGGTAGCGAAACACCTATTTTCATTAGCTCATCCTGCACAAATGCTTGATGGCGCAAAACTTGATCAATAGGATTTGAAAAACTTAGCACTTCCCCATTTGCCCTCGTTTGTGTAAATTGCCGTGTTGTATCGTCAAAATCTAACCGTCCACCGATATCCTTCGACTCCATCACTAAAACAAAATGCCTACACATAAAGAGCGTATCCATTTGAAACGTATGACCAAATCGATTCTCCGCCTCAAAACTATAAAATAAATAATGCTCGCGCTGAATATGCATGTCTGTCCATTCCCGGTCCGCCCGCAGCTCCCCATAATAGCCCTTTTTCAAATTTTGATACTTCAATACTATATCTCCATGTTCTCTATCGATCCTTCTTAACAATGCCTCATACATTAATAACTGATCCGGTATTCGTCTTTCCAAAACAATCACATAAATTCCCCTCCAACTACATCGTTCTACATCACCCTCCCCAATCCTCCAAAATGTTTCAAATTTTTATTTTGCATACAAAAAGAGGCATCCAAATGGATACCTCTCTCACGTTACATTAATAATTTATTTTGTTCTGTTTTCTGAATGGAAGATGCTATAATGACAAAACCAAGCATTAATACGAAGATTAAGTCTAATAAACCGGTATGCATCGATACAGTAAATAACGTAATAACAAACGCATACGCCACGGAATGGAATGATTTCACGCCTGCTTGCTTCACCTTATTATACACAAG
>JBJEFO010000375.1:0-8352 GCA_051874135.1 Lysinibacillus sp. | reverse complement strand
TTATTTTTGTTCAAACTGACTATTATATAGCTCTGCATAGAAACCATTTTGGGCAAGAAGCTCTTGATGGTTTCCTGTTTCTAAAATATCTCCATCTTTCATCACTAAAATCATATCGGCATTTTTGATTGTTGATAGGCGATGGGCAATGACAAACGTTGTTTTACCGACTGTCAGCTTATCCATCGCTCGCTGAATTTGCAATTCCGTACGTGTATCGACTGAACTTGTTGCTTCATCCAAAATGAGAAGCGGTGCATTTTCAATCATCGCACGTGCAATTGTTACAAGTTGTTTTTGTCCAGTAGATAAATTCACCTTATCATTTAAAACCGTATTATATCCTTTTGGTAAAGCTTTAATCGTCTGGTGCAATCCAACTGCTTTACAAGCGGCAATGACTTCTTCATCTGTTACGTTCTGTTTGGAATATACGATATTTTCACGAATCGTTCCTTCGAACAACCATGTATCCTGAAGCACCATAGAGAACATGCTATGCACCTGTTCACGAGTTAATTGACGAATCGGCACCCCATCAATCTTGATTTCCCCACTATTCACTTCATAAAAGCGCATTAATAAATTGACTAACGTCGTTTTCCCTGCCCCAGTTGGACCAACAATGGCAATTTTTTGCCCCGCCTTCACACTTAGAGAGAAATCTTTAATGATTAGATGATCTTTATTGTAACCAAATGTAACGTTCTTAAATTCCACATCACCTTTGACATGCTCTACTTTTACTGTTTTATTGCTTTCATCCTCAAGCTCTTGTTCTGCTAGAAATTCAAATACACGCTCACTTGCAGCTGCTGTGGACTGTAAATTCGTTCCTGCCTGTGCTAGCTGTGTTAAAGGCTGTGTAAATAGACGAATATATATCATAAACGCTACGATTGTTCCGATTGTAATGGCATCCGTTGTAACAAGGTACGCACCGACAATACATACAGCTACATAACCGAAGTTTCCGATGAATTGCATCATAGGCATCATAATTCCTGAAATAAATTGTGATTTCCACGCATTTTCAAATAGGCGTTCGTTAATTGTATGGAATTTTTCTTTCGCCTCTTGTTCCCCATTATAAGCTTTCACAACAAGGTGCCCTGCATACATTTCTTCTATATGCCCATTAATTTCACCTAATTCAACTTGTTGCTGAACAAAGTATTTTTGGGAGCTTTTCATAATAATCATCATTAAAGCAAAGCCAATCATTGTGGCAAAAATTCCTGTTAGGGCCATAATCCAGCTTGTATAGAACATCATAAATAATGCACCAATAAAGGTTGCTACAGCTGACACTAATTGACCTAAACTGTTATTTAATGTCTGTCCAATTGTATCAATATCATTTGTTACACGACTTAATACATTTCCGTAGGTTGTTTTATCAAAATAACTTAACGGAATGCGATTTATTTTTTCGGATAAATCTGTACGCATTTTTTTCGTAATTCTTTGGGTAACTGTAGCCATTATAAATCCTTGCACATAGTTGAATAGAAGACCTAATCCATACAGCGCAGCTAAAATGAGGCCAACCGTTTTAATCGCATCTAAGTCAATTGTCGTCATTAAGCCTTCTTGAATAATATCTGTCATTTCACTTAATTTATCTGGGCCGTATACATTAAATGCCGCGCCGACGAAAGCCAACACTAAAGCAAATAAAATATACGGTACATAGACTTTGCAATATGTCACTAGTTGCTTCATCGTCTTTTTGAAATTATTTGCTTTTTGACCGGGCATCCCCATCCCATGACCACCAGGACCGCCACCTAATGGTCTTTGAGGTGTATTGTTCTCTTTGTGATTCTCGATTGTATAACTATTTTTAGTCATGAGACAATTCCTCCTTTGAAAGCTGAGAATATGCAATTTCTTGATATGTCTTGCAGCTATCCATTAATTGTTCATGGGTTCCTTTTCCAACAATTTCTCCATCCTCTAACACAATAATCTGATCTGCCTCTTTAATCGTTCCGATACGCTGCGCAACAATTAGTGTTGTAGCATTCTCTGTTTCTTTTTTCAATGCCTTGCGCAATGCACGATCTGTTTTATAATCTAGTGCTGAGAATGAGTCATCAAAAATATAAATTTCTGGTTTACGATAAATAGCACGAGCAATCGATAACCGTTGTTTTTGTCCTCCGGATACGTTTGTACCACCTTGGGCTATATGTCCAGCGTATTGTCCATCAAACTTTTCAACAAAATCTTTTCCTTGCGCAATTTCTACTGCTCGTTTTACAGCCTGTATAGAATCTTCCACCTGTTCAGTCCCACCGTAAGTAATATTAGAGGCGATTGTTCCACTAAATAGCACAGCAGTTTGCGAAACATATCCAATTTTAGCGTGAAGTGTTTCCTGTTTGTAATCTTTTACATTCACACCGTCTACTAAAACTTCACCTGCTGAAACATCGTAGAAACGGGGAATTAAGTTAATCACACTTGTTTTTCCACTACCAGTTGCCCCAATAAATGCTACCGTTTCACCTTTTTTCGCCTTAAAACTAATATTACGAAGGATTGGTTCTTCTGAATCAGGATAAGTAAAGCTTACGTTCTTAAATTCAATATCGCCAATAACACCAGGCTTTCCTTCTGTTTCGTTACCATCCGTGATATTTACTTTTGTTTCAAGTACTTCTAGAATCCGTTTAGCTGATACAGAAACACGAGGTAGCATAATGAAAACCATACTAACCATCATAAACGCCATTACAACTTGCATAGCGTAAGATGTGAACACAACCATATCAGAGAATATCGTAATTCGGTCCATCATCGCAGCTTCATGAATTAAATACGCACCAATCCAATAAATTGAAACACTTAAGCCCGACATAATAAATGTCATCCCCGGACCGATAATTGCCATAAGACGATTAGCAAATAAATTTGTTTTCGTTAAATCTGTATTTGCTTTTTCAAATTTTTCTTGCTGAAAGTTTTCGGCATTATACGCACGAACTACACGAATTCCTGTTAAATTTTCACGCGTTACACGGTTCAAATTATCTGTTAGGCTTTGAATAATTTTAAACTTCGGTATAGCAAAGACAATAATGATCGTTAACATCATACATAAAACAAGCACAGCAACACCTGTTGCGGTTGTCCATTGCCAGCTTTTATTTGAGATTTTTACAATTGCCCAAATAGCTAAAATAGGGGCTTTTATAATAACTTGTAAACCCATTGCAACAAAAAGTTGAATTTGTGTAATATCATTTGTTGAACGTGTAATTAAACTCGCTGTTGAAAAACGGTTAATTTCTTCCATTGAAAAGGATAACGTTTTATCAAACACGTAACCACGAAGTCGTTTTGATAGGCCGGCCGCAATCTTCGCTGCAAAAAAACCTACGATGACAGCAGCAATCAGACTACCGACTGCACATAGTAACATATATGAACCAGGTTCAATTAAGTCAGAAACCGTCGTTCCTTCCATTTGAAGAAGCGTTGTAATTTTAGCCATATAGTCAGGTAGCTTTAAATCCAGCCAAACTTGAAAAACAATAAATATAACGCTAACCAACATTAAAATCCATTCATTCTTTTTTAAGTATTTAAAGATCTTTATCATGTTGCATCTCCTTATTTATCTTATACTGTAAGATATTACTTGAAAATGAAGTAGCCACATTCGGCTACTTCATGGTTATTTTGTTAAACGTATTAAGAAAAGAAACGTTTCGATAACTCAATAAATATTTTTGCATCCTCTTCTCCTAATTTTCGCAAACTTTTTTCCATTTGTTCAGTGGCCTCTTCATGCTTTTCTAGCGTACTCTGTTTACCTTTATCGGTTATGTAAACATTTACTCTACGTTTATCTGCGCCATCAGTACGTCGGATTATTAATTGCTTTTTTTCTAGACTTTTAAGTGCACTCGCAACTCGTCCCGTACTAACATGTAAAGCTTCACTTAATTGCCCAGAAGTAACGCCGTCATTTTGAAACGTTAGATAAATTAAAATACCCATTTCGCCTTTGGAATATTCCTTTGGGTCAGGTGGTCCTAATGGTCCTGCATTTGTCTTCACTAAAAAATCAAAGAACTCTTTCGCTAATTGCTTATAATACATGTGGTTCTCCTTCACATTCATTGTCTTATTATTATCTATCGAATTTACCTTATACTATAAGATAAATTCGGTCAACTGGAATATATTGTGAATTAACTATCTGTTTCAAGTTGCTAGTGCTGTTGGCTTCTTAATAGCTAAACACGCATAAGTTGTAAAAGTACAATACTTTTTTTGCTTCTAAAGACACATAAAATAAAAAATGAGTCCGGGTATATTCCCACGACTCATTTTTTGTATTATTTTATTTCAATAACTGATTCTGCAATGTTTACTGCATGGTCACCGACACGTTCTAAATTACTAATAATGTCTACAAAAATAACGCCTGCAGAACCCGTACAGATACCTTTATTTAAACGAATGATATGATGCTTTCGAAGCTTACGTTCCATGTCGTCAATTTTATCTTCATTTACTAAAACTTGTTTAGCAGCTTCTACATCAAGTTGATCAAGTGATTTAATAGCTAACGAAACTGTTTCGACTACTAATTCTAACATTTCGTTTAATTCCTGCATCGCTTCTGTACTTAGCTTAGTTCGGTGATTCTCCATAAACTCCGTTAACTCGATTAAGTTTTCGGCATGATCTCCGATACGTTCAATATCTCGAATATTTTCAAGAAGTATGTTATGGAATTTTGAATTAGGTCCAGATAAGGATTGTTTTGAAATCGACACTAAATATTCCGTTGTTTTTTGATCTAAACTATTAATTGCTTCCTCAAGCTGAGCAACTGTATTTACATGCTTTTTATCATATGTGTTTATATGTTGCATCGCCTCTTGTAAACCTTGCACACTATATTCACCCATACGAATAACTTCTTGTTTTGCTTGTCCAATAGCAATTGATGGTGATTTTGAAATTAAGCTAGCATCTAAATATTTTGGTTTATATTCAATCGTCGTATCCTCACCTGGAATTAGACGTGTTACCAACCATGCCCAAACACCAATCAAAGGTAATTGAATTAGTGTATTTACAACATTAAATGTTCCGTGTGCAAAGGCTATTTGCATTTTTTCTTCAAGTCCTAATACACCCGCAATCCATTCCATGTAATTTGTAAAAGGCACTAAGAGAATCAAGAAAATAATTGATCCAACTAAATTAAATAGGACATGTGTAGCAGCGGCACGACGCGCAGCCACAGATGCTCCAAGTGCAGCTAAAATAGTTGTGATTGTCGTTCCAATATTATCACCAAATAGTACAGGAAGTGCACCATCTAACGGAATTAAACCTTCTGCATATAAACCTTGTAGAATCCCTACTGTTGCTGATGATGATTGAACAATTAATGTAAATACCGCACCAACGATTACTGCTAAAATAGGTGCATCACTCATGTTTACTGTTAAATCTAAAAATGGTTGCCAATCACGAAGAGGCTTCATACCACCACTCATGAGCTCTAAACCAATAAATAGACCGGCAAAACCGAATAGAACTTGTCCAATATTTTGAATTGTACTCTTTCTAAAGAAGAATAATAAAATCGCACCAAGCGCCAGAATTGGATAAGCATATTCACCGACATTAATCCCGATAATAAAGGCTGTTACCGTTGTTCCGATATTTGCCCCCATAATAACGCCGATCGCTTGACGAAGTTTCATAAACCCAGCACTAACTAAACCGACTGTAATAACAGTTGTCCCTGAGCTTGATTGAATAAGGACAGTCACTATAATCCCGACTAATACACCCATGAGCGGATTCGTTGTAAATCTATCTAGAATATCACGTAAACGATCTCCAGCTACTTTTTGAAGACCATCTCCCATGTACTTAATAGCAAAAAGGAATAGACCTAGTCCTCCAAGAAATTGAAATATCATTTCTTGCCAGTTAATTTCCACTTTTGTCACCTCAAACAAATTATTCACGTACACTTCTTCATGTCACATAAAAATAAATCTGTATCTATTATCCCAAAAATGCACGAACAAATATTAATTTTAATGCACATAAATAGAAAGTAAATAGCATTATATCGTTGAAATGATAAATTTACATTATGTTTACAAAATTATTACTAAATCGACACACTTTATAAATTAACTTAAACGACATCCCACTAAAGCAGATGGCCTTTTGTCTTTCTTTTATAAGTTTAGTTTGGAAAATTAGCTTAAAAGCATACTCTTCAAATTATAAATTGTTCTATTAAGTTGCTTGCCAAGTCTATGTAGCAAGTTCTTCAACTGCATTGCAGCAAACATACGCTTAATCGTCTCTTTACGTTTAGCGTAGATGGATTTAATTTCATAATGATGACGAAAATATTCCACCTACTTTACATAAATTCCCCAAATGTGACATTGAATTATTTCCGTATAATTATTGAGATTAAACCTCTATACCCAAAATCAAAAAATTAATAAAACCACCCAAAAATACACCAACTAACAAACAATTACAATTCTATAGTTCGTATTTATTTTTACTATAAATACATATTTTGTATAGTTTTAAGAAAATTTTAGGATTTTTATGTTATAAAATAGACAATCTTATTTACAAAACCTAATACAAAGGAGATTTTTTATGTCAATAAAAAGAAAACTGTTAGTAGCATTCAGCGTTTCAGTTATTGTAACCGTATTGTCATGTGTAACAATTTTAATGCAAATGCGAAATATCGATGCCCAATATCGCATGGCGTTAGATCGTGGATTACATCAAACTTATTTAACAGCAGATATCGAATATAGTATTTTATCCGAGGCATCACTTGTACAAACTTATATAATGGGCGGTGAGGATAGGCTCGAGCTACTTCGTACGCGTCAAGACGATTTAAACAACGCTATTTATGAGCTAGAGCAGGCATTCCGTACAGAAGATGCAAAAGAAAGGCTTGCACTCGTAAAGCAAGATGCTGAAAGTTTACATGCACACATTAACAAAACGATTGAAATACGCGACACACAAGATTCATATGCAGCAGGCAAATATTATATCGCGAATGTTGCACCAGTTGTAACACAATCAATCAACTCCTCTACAGAATTGTCGGAGCTCATTGCACAACTATTTGTCGAAGCTCAGGAAGATGCTGAACAGCAAATGTTCAATGCTACGATTATTGGCATTTTAGCTATTTTATTAGCAATCATTACAGCAATTATTGCATCAATTAGCTTAGCAAAATTTATTGCAACACCGATGCGTCAGCTAGAAAGCTACGTCCAAGAGATTACAAAAGGCAATTTAGCAATCGAGGCGGTGAAAGTATCGAATAAAGACGAAATTGGTCAGTTAGCAAATGCGATGAATGAAATGAAAGATACACTGCGCTCACTCATTTCCAATCTATCGGATAGCGCGAGCCATCTTAGTGCAACATCTGAAGAGTTAACAGCATCTACTGTAGAAGTAAACGAGGCGGCAACCGTAATGCTTGAGGGAGCGAAGGAAGGCGCAGGAAATGCTACAGCTACAGCAAAATCAGCAAATGAATGCGCTATCGCAATGGATGAGACAGCCGCAGCGGTACAAAAAATTGCAGAATCATCACAACAAATACATGCAGCGACAAGTCACACAGAGGAAATTGCAATGACTGGTACTAAAAATATTGACCACGCTAGTAAGCAAATGACATCCATTTATGAATCAACAAAATTAACAACAGAATTGATTCACAAACTAAGTAAGCAGTCAGAAGAAATTGAAAGTATTACACAAGTGATTACCGGCATTACAGACCAAACGAACTTACTCGCACTAAATGCGGCAATCGAAGCTGCACGTGCCGGGGAACATGGTAAAGGTTTTGCGGTCGTAGCAGATGAAGTACGAAAACTGGCGGAGGAATCAAACATATCAGCGAGTAAAATTGTAGCACTAACAAGTGAAATCCAACGTGATACGAAAAATGTAGAGGGTGCAATTGAAGAAAGCTTAAAAAATGTTGAATTCGGTGTGGAGGTTATCGAAAAGGCTGGTGGCTCATTTAATGAGATTGTAAGCGCAATCGGTAATATGAAAGCACAAATTGAAGACGTATCAGCAGTGACGCAACAAATTTCAGCAACAGCAGAGGAAGTGGCGGCATCGGTATCAGAAATTGCGAAAGCATCGGAACAAACAAAAGACAATGCACACCAATCGTATGAATCATCGTCACAGCAATTATCATCACTTAAAGAAATTGCAGCCGTATCAACTGACTTAAGCAATCGCGCCCAAGAACTTCAACATGTTGTCGTAAATTACCGAGTTTAG
>JBJEFO010000374.1:0-8365 GCA_051874135.1 Lysinibacillus sp. | reverse complement strand
CCTTCAATCATTTTTAGTGCTTTTTCTTTACCAAGGTGTTGGAAATTTACGGCTTGCTTTTGTAACGTTTTTAAAGAAGCAATTTTTTCACGCACTTTTTGATTTTCATTAATTTGTGCTTCTACTTTTTTGAAAAATTCAACTTCTTCTGTATTCGCAATCATATGTGCGATTTCTTTCGCTTTTTCAACGATCTCATCTTTCGTATACACCTTTGTCATTATGCATGCACCCCTGTTTGTTTTACCACTTCCACGAACTCACCACGTAATGAGTAAGCCTTCGCTTCATTGATTTTTACTTTTACTACTTGACCAACTAATTCTTTCGGACCGTCGAAGTTCACTAGTTTGTTACGACGTGTATATCCCGCTAACACATCATCACGTTTTTTACTGCTACCTTCAACAAGTACTTCGACAATTTTACCTTCGTATTGCTTTAATGCGTTTGTTGAGAATTCAGCGACAACTGCATTTAAACGTTGTAGTCGCTCTTTTTTCACTTCTTCTGGCACGTTATCGACCATTTTAGCAGCCGGTGTTCCTTCACGAGGTGAGTAAATATATGTGAACGCCGTTTCAAAGCCTACTTCACGATATAGATCTAGTGTTTCTTGGAATTGCTCTTCCGTTTCGTTCGGATAACCAACGATAATATCTGTCGTTAACGCTACGTCCGGAATCGCTACCTTAATACGTTCTACTAACGCTAGGAAGTGCTCACGTGTATACTTACGCGCCATAATCTTTAAGATTTCGTTTGAGCCGGATTGTACTGGTAAATGAATATGCTCTACTAAGTTGCCTTTTTTCGCTAACACTTCGATTAAATGGTCATCGAAGTCACGTGGATGACTCGTTGTAAAACGAATACGTGGAATATTAATTTTACGTAACTCATCCATTAAATCGCCAAGACCGTATTCAATATCTGTGAAATCTTTACCGTATGCATTTACGTTTTGACCAAGCAGCATAATTTCTTTATAGCCTTGTGCCGCTAGCTCACGTACTTCCTGAATGATTTCTTCGGGACGACGTGAACGTTCTTTACCGCGCGTATACGGTACGATACAGTACGTACAGAATTTATCGCAGCCATACATAATATTTACCCAAGCTTTAATTGAGCCAAGTCGTTTTTTCGGAAGATTTTCAATAACATCTCCCTCTTTAGACCAAACTTCCACAACCATTTCTTTTGACATGTATGCTTCTTTTAAAATATGTGGTAGACGGTGAATATTGTGCGTACCAAAAACCATGTCTACATGTTGATAAGTTTTTAAAATTTTATTGACTACCGACTCTTCCTGAGACATACAGCCGCATACACCGATTAACATTTCTGGATTTTGACGTTTGTATTTTACTAGGAAGCCCAGCTCACCAAATACTTTGTTTTCTGCATTTTCACGAATCGCACATGTATTTAACAGTACAACATCCGCCTCTTCAATCAGCTCTGTTGGTTGGTAGCCCAGCTGCATGAAAATACCTGCCATAACTTCTGTATCGTGCTCGTTCATTTGGCAGCCATACGTACGGATGTAGAATTTACGTCCTTGGCCCATGCCTAAAAACTCTTCATCAATCCCAAAGTCTTTATGATATTTTACTTCTTCTTTCCCACGTTTTTTTGCATCTTTAAGTGATGGCGCTGTAAATACGCGCTCGAAATATTTACTATAGTCTTTTTCTTCTTTTTTCGGTTGATTTACTTGCTGACTAGCTAGTCGTTGTTCTTCATTCATCGACCATAGGCTCCTTTCATTAAATACCCATCTGCTTATTATAACGAATGAATACGCTTTCCGACAAGCTTAGTGTGTGAATTGTTTATAGCTTTCCGGGTCGTTTGTACGCAAAATTGTAAGAAACGTGACACTTAGCTTTACAACTTGCCCCCAGTTCATATGATATTGCATTTCAAACTGATATTTAGGTAGCTTCAAAACATCTTTAAATAGTTGCTGCGGCTCGATTTTTTGCTCCTCTAAATAGCCGAGGAACGCAAGAAATAGCTTATGATCATCTACTTGGAGATGTTTATTTTCAATGAGTTGATCAAGCTTATCGTCAAATGAGTTGGCTTTTTGAAATAGCTTTTGAATAAGCTGCTCATCTTTTTCGTTTTTATATTGAAGGAATTGCAGTATGTTTGTCATATTTGAATGCCCCTTCGTTTCTTTTAAAGTGTTTGTTCCACTGAAAAATTGAAAACTTCCGACAAAATCTCCATCGTATTAAATCTAACATAATTACATTAATTTAGGGCATATAAACCTTAAACAGCTACCTTAATTTAATCGTATCCTTAGCAATTTAAATTTCACCATTTTGAAACTATAAAAAACCCCCATCAAAAGACGGGAAATTATACGACGAATCGGCTAATACTATGTAACAATACAGTTGTATTCTTTGTAATATTTTGTACTTCTACATGTACGGATTGTGTAACCGCTGATTGATTTTCTACATGCTCTGCTATATCAGCAATTCTTTCGGCGTTTTTTTCAATTTTCCTCATTAAACTTTCAGACGTTATTGCTACGTCATTGGCAAAGACCGTTACGTTGTCGATTGCCTCTACTCCTTCTTCTAAAGGCGACATAACTGATTTTACCTGTTTTGAAATACTAAAAAATTGCTGTTCCATTTGTTCGGCTGCTACTAAGCCTGATTCTACACAGAGTGATGCATGTTGTACGGCATTCGAAATTTGATTGGAGCGCTGTTGAATTTGTTTAACAAGTTCCGTTACTACCTTTGTTGCGTCTACCGATTGAGTAGCTAGCTTTTTTACCTCATTAGCGACTACAGCAAAGCCTTTTCCTTGTTCACCTGCTCTTGCTGCCTCAATAGAAGCATTGAGCGCTAACAAATTCGTTTGATTGGCGATTGACTCAATCAAATCAATTGCTTGATAAATATCTTTCGTCCGTTGACTAAAGTCCATTAATACTTCGTTCACTTGCTCCATCACCGTTTCAATTTGTTGAATCGACTCTACATTTTGCTCAACTAATTGCTCTCCGGACAACGCCTGCTCATATGTATGACTCATATTTTTATGTACATCATTTACTTGCTCTTTCACAATCGTTAATTTATCGGCTACTTGCTTTACATGTTCACCATTTTCAAAAATTTGCGCACTTGTTTCTTGCATCGTTTTTGCAATATGTCCTGTCTCCATTTTGATTTGTACAGCAGATTTTGTCGTTTTCTCAGAAGAAATATGCAGTGCATTATTTGAATCGTTAACTGCATATGCACTTTGTCTCACTGTTTTAATTAGCGTTTGTAAATCCGCCATCATTTCATTGTAATAGCGCACGACCTCTCCTAGCTCATCTTTTCCATCATAAGTTGCATAATGGGTTAAATCGCCTTGCTGCGTATATTTCAATAAACGCTTTAATTCCTTCGTAGGGATTTGAATAGAACGGGTAGCTAGTATTGCAAAAATAATGACAGCAATGATCATTACTATGCTAATGGATGCAATTAAAAGATATCCATTTTGAATATTTTCTTCGTAATTACTTAGTTGCACATTTGCTCTTTCCATTATATAAGACTCTATTTCCTCACGTGATGCATCATTATTATTGTAATATTCCATTTTAGCGTCAAATTCTATAAGTTTTTCTCCGTCATATAAAGCTTTTAATGACAGCATTTTTTCCTCGTACATCGCTGATGTATTATGTTCCATCTTCCGTAAATAGTCCATGCTAAACACAGCTAATAAAACATTAGATGAAATACAAATAATCATTAGCAAAATTAATCGGTCTTTTACTTTAATATATTTTCGCAAAGCATAAGCCCCCTTCATAAGAAGCTTAACGTAGCAATATAAAGAAATTATCCCTTTATTGTAAAATTAATGTAAAAAACCATCTCACAAAATGTGAGACGGTCATAATTTTACATAAATTCTTTTACTAATTGATTGAATTGGTCTTCTGACAAAGAAATATCAATATCTGTTAACGGAAGCTCTGAATAGCCTGGTACTTTTTCTTGATATGATTTCGTTTCTGTATCGTGGTACACAATGCCTGTTACTAAGCCTTCGCGTTGCATTACCGTTTGCATCGCTAACTCACGATTCGAGCTATCGTAGCCTTCGATGTCAGATAACTTCGTTAAGTGCTCTTTGAACCAGTCATACGTATTCACCTTGTTGTATGTTACACACGGTGAGAAGACGTTAATGAATGAGAAGCCTTTATGGTTAAGACCCGCTTCAATTAATGCTGTTAATTCTTTAATATCTGTTGAGAAGCCTTGTGCGACAAATGTAGCGCCAGCTGTTAATGCTACTTCTAACGGTTTTAATGATGGCTCGATCGCTCCACCTGGTGTTGATTTTGTTACAAAACCAGCAGCAGAACGCGGAGAAGTTTGCCCTTTTGTTAAACCGTAAATTTGGTTATCCATAACAACATACGTAATATCGATGTTGCGGCGAATTGCATGGATTGTATGCCCCATACCAATCGCAAAACCGTCACCGTCACCACCAGAAGCGATAACTTTTAAATCACGGTTTGCCATTTTTAAGCCTTGTGCAATCGGCAACGCACGGCCATGAATACCATGGAAACCGTACGAGTTAATATAGCCCGAAATACGACCTGAACAGCCGATACCTGAAATAACTGCTAACTCATGTGGCTCATAACCAACATTTGCTGCTGCACGCTGAATTGCCGCTTGCACAGAGAAGTCTCCACAGCCTGGGCACCAGTTTGGTTTTACACTATTACGAAAATCTTTAAATGTAGCCATTTAGATCTCCTCCTTCACAAGATTTGTTAATTCACGTGGCAGGAATGGTGTACCGTCATATTTTAAAACATTGCAGATTTTGTTATGTCCGCCAATTGACATTTTCATAATGTTTGCTAATTGACCAGTTGCGTTATTTTCTACAACGATTACTTTTTTCGCTTTGTCGACTAATGCACTCATTTCCTCAGCTGGGAATGGGAACACTAAACGTACTTGCGCATGGTTTGTTTTAATTCCTTCCGCATTTAATGCCTCTTGTACTTCTTCAAGTGCACCGCGCGTTGAGTTAAAGCCTACAAGTAAGACATCTGCTTCTTCATGTGGCGCGTTTACATGCACTGGATTGTCGAAGCGCAAGTGCTGCAATTTACGGAAACGTTTATCCATTTGCGTGCGGCGGTTGCCTGTTGCTTCAGACGGTTTACCTTGCTCATCATGCTCAACACCTGTTACATGGTGAATGCCACCTTGTACACCTGGTAATACGCGTGGTGAAATACCGTCTTCTGTATTCTCATAACGTTTGAAGTAATCCTTTGACTCTGGATCTTCTGGCGTCACGATTTTGCCACGACGAATTTCAATTTTGCTATAGTCAAACGCGTCAACTGATTGCTTACCTAAAGCCAGTTGTAAATCTGTTAACACGATTACTGGACATTGTAATTCTTCAGCAATGTTGAACGCTTGGATTGTATCATAAAATGCCTCTTCCATTGTAGAAGGTGCAATGATTACTTTCGGGATTTCCCCGTGCGTACCGTAAACCATTGCCATTAAATCTGATTGTTCTTGCTTCGTTGGAAGACCTGTTGATGGACCACCACGTTGTGTATCGAAAATAACAAGCGGCTGCTCTGTCATACCTGATAAACCGATTGCTTCCATCATTAGTGACAAACCTGGGCCAGCTGACGCCGTAAATGAACGAACACCACCATAGTTTGCGCCAATTGCCATTGTTGCTGCTGCAATCTCATCTTCCGTTTGAATAACTGCACCACCAACTAATGGAAGCTTTTTAATCATATATTCCATAATTTCAGAAGCCGGTGTGATTGGATATGCTGCCATAAAGCGCGCACCTGCTGCAAGTGCCCCTAGCGCCACTGCATCGTTACCAATCATAAACATACGACGTTTGCCGTCTGCTGGCGCAAGTTCCCAAGCACCTACACGGTCACCAATTTGTTCAGCGATTGCTGCGCGTCCACGCTGTATTGCTTGCATGTTTTTCGCAACAACTTCCTCACCTTTGCGACCGAAAATGTCCGTTACGACGTTTTGGAACACTTCTTCACTTAAGTTTAGTAATGCTGCTGTAGCACCGATTGCAACCATGTTCTTCATAAGTGACGTACCTAATTCGGAAGCTATTTCAGTAAAAGGTACAGCGTAAAGAGGAGCTTTACAATCTTCTGGATTTTGTGGACCAAACTTCGCATCCGCTAAAATGATGCTTGATTCCGTTAGCTCTTTATAGTTTACGTCGATTGTTTCTTGGTCAAAAGCTACTAAAATATCTAAATCGTCTGCGATGAAGCGTACTTCTTCTGGACGTACTGTAATTTTATTATTCGTATGGCCACCTTTAATACGAGAAGAGAAATGACGATAGCCGTATAAATGATATCCTAAACGGTTCATAGCCGTTGCAAAGATTTCACCTGTACTTTCAATCCCTTCACCTTGTTGCCCACCGACTTTCCACGAAAGCTGATGTAACATTTCAACAACTCCTTAAAAAGCAATTTATATATGAATTTCCTTCATAAGTTTAACACGTCTAAGTGAGCTATACTATTGAAAATATTGTGTTCATTGAAAAAATCAGACCTAAGGCGGAGGTTTTGTCAGAATACTTCAATTTTGTGAAAAAGGGAACGCCATTATACGAGTAGAAGAATGGAGAAGCAGGGAAGAAGAAGTTAATGAAGCGTATAAATGACACAACCTTTATACAAAGCTAATGATAGTATTTGTATCCGTGTCATTGTTATTCAGTTAGTGAATTTTTTACAAACAAAAAAAGCCAGCGAATATACGCTGACTTCGTTATTTTATCGATTTCGTTTTTCAACAACTAATTTTAATGCCGTGCGATCCTCACCTGCAATCTTAATATCTGCAAATGCCGGTGCGCAAATTAAATCTGTTCCACTTGGTGCAACAAACCCCCGTGCAATCGCTACCGCTTTAACAGCCTGATTTAATGCACCTGCGCCAACTGCTTGCATTTCAACATAACCTTGCTCTCTAATAACAGCGACTAGTGCTCCTGCAACCGAATTAGGATTAGAGCGAGACGATACTTTTAATGAATCCACATTTATTCCTCCCCAGATTAGCTTATATACGGCTAACAAAATTGTTGTCCGATAACACAATGTATGCAGTGAAAAATCAAAATAGACATATATAACACATAAAAAATTTGTAGAAATTTGCGATTGAACGTTTATTTCAAACAAAAATATGCATAAACCGTGTATATCAAACTCACTTATATGCACACTTAATTCTACTGATATAGTAATTTTCTATATATTTTTCTCATTAAAAATAGAGAAGCATTCGCCTCATATAAACACATAATTTTTTTCAAAATTCCACGCATCCAGGCACATTTCTTCAATTGTCCGCTGCGCTTTCCAATTTAGCTCCCGCTGTGCTTTACTCGCATCTGCATAAACAGTAGCTAAATCACCCGGTCGACGTTCTACAATTTGATACGGGACTGCTATTTCATTCACTTTCTCAAAGGTCTGAATCAACTGTAAAACACTTGTCCCTGTACCTGTTCCTAAATTATATACATGTACACCGGGCGTCAAATGTTCAAGTGCTGCCACATGCCCTTCTGCCAAATCCATTACATGAATATAATCCCGGATGCCTGTACCATCTAATGTCGGATAATCTCCACCGAATACATGTAGTTTTGGCAATTCCCCTTTTGCCACCTTCGTAATATATGGCATTAAATTATTCGGAATACCATTAGGCGCCTCGCCAATCAAGCCGCTTTCATGCGCTCCAACTGGATTAAAGTAGCGCAATAAAGACACACCAAATTCAGGATTTGCATTCGCTACAGCCATTAACATACGCTCACAAATTGCTTTCGTATCCCCGTAAGGATTACTAGCTGGCAATAATGCATGTGTTTCCATTAACGGACTAATTCCATCACCATACACTGTTGCAGACGAACTAAAGACAAACTTATCCACTTTATATTGAAGACAGCATTTAACTAAATTCAACGTACTATTTATATTATTCATATAGTACTTTAGAGGATTTATAACAGACTCACCAACTGCCTTAAGCCCAGCAAAATGAATAACACTATCAAATTGATAATGATAAAACAAAGCTTCAAGTGCCCGTTCATCACAAATATCTATGTGATGAAATAGTATAGGTTCTCTAACAATGTCGCCTAACCGCTTTAAAGTTTTAGGTGTACTATTTGATAAATTATCTACAATGACTAACTGTGCTTCTGGGAAACGTTCACGTAAAGCTACATACGTATGAGAACCAATAAA
>JBJEFO010000373.1:0-1933 GCA_051874135.1 Lysinibacillus sp. | reverse complement strand
ATTTTTTATTGAATGGTTGAATGTTTAATAAATTAGTAATTATAAGCCTTTCCGACATAATCAGATTTGAATATAACCTCTATCTCAAATATTGGGTTTATGATAACATATATCTGAATCTCCTAAATTAGGAAAATATGAAAGGGAGTGTAATGATTAGTTATGAAAAAGATATTAAAACCATTGATTAGTGTTATTGCCATTGGTGCCATCTCTCTATCTATAAATATAGATAAAAATGTATTAGCTAATGATATTGCAAATATATGTGAGTTTGATTCCACATCGAAAGTAAACCCTGATTATTCCACAATGAACTGTTTGTTAACCGAAACAGCACTGAGTTATGATGTTCCTCCTGAAATTGTGAAGGCAATAGCGGAAGGTGAAAGTGGAAATTGGCGTCATTTCGATATGAATGGTGAAGCGATTGTGACAGCTGATAATGGAATTGGCATTATGCAAATTACGAATCAAGCTGGCTACGATCAAGATAGACTAAAAAGCGATATTGTCTATAATATTCAAGCTGGTGTACAGACTCTAGATAGTATGTTTAAGCGGAAGGATTTGCCTAGCATCAACGGTGGGGAAAGAGATGTACTGGAACATTGGTACTTCGCTATTATGGCTTATAACGGTACTAAGCCAGTAAATAGCCCAATTGTTCAAGCAACTGGTGAAAGAAATGCAAATGCCTATCAAGAAAAAATTCTCCAAATTATTGAGAAGTTCGAATTAATAGAATTAACAAAGCTACGTTTTAAAAGAGAAGATTTTCAATATGACTCTAACAGCAGAGAAAATATTAAATTTTCAACAATGAACTATAAGTTTGATTTACCATTAACAAAATCAAAGTATTTTTTTGAAACAAATGAAAAAGTTAGTGCAACAACTAATCTAAAACTTAGATCAAGACCTACCACGAGTAATGATAACGTTAAGGCTACTTTGAATAAAGGTGAAATCGTTACTATTACAGGTCCTTTTGTATACGATGAAGTATCAACGAAGAAAAACCATTTTGTTTGGTACCCTGTGAAAAGAAGTGACGGGACAGAGGGGTATGTAGCATCAAGTTATTTAAACCACTCAACTTCAACACCAACGCCTCCAGTTATCACTAAACCGGACTACTCAGCTTACGCTGCAAAGTTCGCAGACTTCGACGCTACAGCTTGGTGGAGAGATGATATGATTTGGGCAATCGACCGAGGTTTAATTAATGGTTACAGTAACATATGGAACGCAAAAACAAAGAAATACGAAACACAGTTACAACCGAACACACAATTAACAGAAGCTCATTTTTTAACAATCTTCTTCCGTTTCGCTCAAAAAGATGAATTAGCAAATGCGAAGAATACATCATCTTGGCATAGAAGCGGTTTATATAACATGGCGAAAAAGTACAAAATGCCTGTATTAGCAAACGAAAAAACTACAACTGCTAAAAGTCTATCGGAAAAAGGTATTAGACGTGGTAAAATGGCGCAACTGATGGCATCTTATCACTACGGAAAAACGGTAAGTGAAAATGAAGCTATTCAATTCTTCATCGATAACGGGATTACTACAGCTACATCAATCAGCAGCTATAATCCTGACCGAATTTTAACTCGTGCTCAAATATCAGCGTTTATTCAAAGATATGAATCATTCGTATCAAAGCAAAAATAATTGAACTTAAAAAACGGTTGCGTTCATTGCTAACTGGTTCCGATAAGGGAGAGAAACACAACAATTAGAATAGGTATTAGCAGACTAATTCGTATAGCGATTTGGTCTGCCTTTTTTATTGTTATATCAATGTTTATATTGAATTGGTAATGGAAATAACCATGCTTGTAGTATATGAATTTTCAAGAGGACAATAGTTGTTGTCCACTGTAAAACTGGTGTTCTAAAATCATTGCTAAAAGATATGTTA
>JBJEFO010000372.1:0-8381 GCA_051874135.1 Lysinibacillus sp. | reverse complement strand
TATCTGTTCGTTTTTGGACTTGCGAAACATGTCAAACGGTACATGATCGCGACGTAAATGCCGCAATCAATATTTTAAATGAAGGCTTAAAACAACTGCAATTAGTAGTGTAATATCATAAAAAACCGCAGGAACTGTGGGGTTAGCCTGATCAACTAACCATTCGGTAGAGTGGTGTTCTCAGGAATCCCGCGACTTTAGTCGTGGGTAGTTCAATAAAGAAATAACGAAAATATAATCATTTTGAGTGAAATACAAATATAAAAGCGATAGATGGGACGAACCCTATCTATCGCTTTTAACTTATTCCCCAGCTGGTGGCTGTTCAGGAGTATTTTCATTTCCGTTATCGCCATTTCCATTGCCAGGATTAATATAATCCGGTTCTTCACCGTTTGATCCGTCATTAGTATTCTCGGTAGGAGTAGTCGGTTCTGTTTGTATTGGTAAATCCTTTGTCACAACATTGGATGGAACCGATTCAAGCCCTGTAATATCGACAGCTACGACCATATAAGAGCTACCATCAGGAACATTTACGCTGCGTCCACCTGAACTGCGAATCGATGAAACGAGTGTTCGAGAACCGATTGTTACATCGTAGACACGGTAACCGACGACATCATTTGATGCTGATTTTGACCAACTCATCGTATTTCCACTTAAAGAGGCGGCAACAGCTTGTGGTGCTGCACTATCGGCGTTAAATACGCTACCACCTAGTGAAGTGACACTTAAGGATGAGTTATTTGGTAATAATTTTGATGGATCGCCACCTAAACGCCCTAGCATACGCTCTGCAAAACTTGCGCTTAAGCCATAGCCACCGCCTGTTGAAATAAATTCAGCTGGTGTTGAACCAAGTGCTTGGTAAACCTTACCGTCTATTTCAACTGTTGAGCCGCCACCTGATACAAAGCTATCATCTGCTTTCGATGGTACGAAAACATTGCGGTTAAATAAATCTGTTCGAACAAGTCCAGCACTTGCACATGCTCCAGACGGTGCTAACCCTGAAATGCCGCAGAATGAGGCATTTATTACATTTGCAGGTTTTGTGAACCGCTCTTGTGTTCCAACAAGTTCGCTATTTGCATCGTAGGCCGAATTCATTAAAGTTGCCCACAGCATGTTAACGCGTGTACTCGGTTGGTAATACGTGTTGTTAAACGTATAAAGTGAACGTTGCTGATCATAGCCCATCCATAAGCCGAGTGTAACACTTGGATTATAGCCGACTAGCCATACATCTCGATAATCATTCGTTGTACCTGTTTTTGCTGCAAAGTCACCTGAGAATTTTAACATGCCTTTTGCTCGTGTTCCTGTTCCGTAATCTAGAACATCACGCATCATATCTGTAATAATATAAGACGTTTCAGGGCTAAATACTTGTACAGGCTCTACTTTATGCTCATATATAACATTGCCATCAAGGTCGACAATTTTGTCAATCATATACGCATCAATAAACTGTCCGCCATTTGCGAATGTTGCATATGCATTTGCATTTTCTTCAACACTGGCACCGATTTTTAAACCCCCGATTGTTGTAGCAAGGTTTACATAATCTTCATCTGTTAATTTACTAAAGCCCATTTTTTCTAAGAATGTAGCAGGCTTACGATCTAAAATAGAATCGTATAAACGCAGTGCTGTTAAGTTTTGTGAATGAGCTAACGCTTCACGTGCTGGAATAATGCCTCGTTCTTCACTTTCAATATAGTTCGATGGGCTGTAACCATCATAACTACGCGTGAATCTCACATCGACTACCGGGCTTCCTGCACCGATTACGCCATATTCAATGGCTGGACCGTATGCAAGCAATGGCTTCATCGTTGAACCGTTTGCACGATAGGCTTGTGTCGCGTGGTTTAGCTCTTCAATTTCAAAATCACGACCACCAACGAAGCTAAGAATACGTCCAGTTGAGTTTTCAATCAAAATACTACCGACTTGAACAGGCATTTGTACTTCTACTTCTTCGCCTTCTTCATTCGTCACAAGTTTTGTGTAAGTGTGACCGTAATATTTGAAGTTTCGCGCTGCTTCGTTCATCGAATCATACATCTCTTTATCAATTGTTGAGTAAATACGGTAACCAGAAGAACGAATATCACGGTCTGCAATAATCGAGTACTTTTCCATTAAGTTTTCTTCTTCGTCTAAACGCTCTGGGTCAATGCCGTCACGTTCTGCTAATACTCTAGCCATAATTTCTTTGGCGCGACTTTCGATTTCTGCAGTAAGCCAAGGGTACAAGTCATTCGCGCGTGCTACAGGCTCACGGAAGTCTTGCGTAATATCATAGCTAATCGCTTCGTTGTATTGCTCTTCTGTAATATAGCCAACTTCCTTCATACGATAAAGTACCGTTTTCATTCGGTTAATACCCGGTTCCAAACCTGCTGTATCTTTTAATTCACCTGTTCTCTTAAACGGTGTGTATGAAAAAGGTGCTTGTGGAATTCCAGCGATATAGGCAGCTTGTGGTAAATTCAGTTCAGATGCCTTTAAGCCAAAAATACCGTCAGCAGCAGTTTCAATACCCGCAATATTATTACCAGAAGAGTTTCGACCATAAGGAATAATATTTAAATAAGCTTCTAAAATTTCTTCCTTTGACATAAACTTTTCAATTCGCATTGCTAGTAAAATTTCTTTTGCTTTACGCTCATAAGAGACTTCGTTTGTTAAAATCTGATTTTTAATAAGTTGTTGTGTTAATGTCGAACCACCTGTTTGTGTTGAGGAGTTCGTAACGTCTTGGAACAAACCACGGATTACGGCTTTTGGCACAATCCCTTCATGTTCACGGAAATATTCATCTTCCGTCGCTAACACTGCATTGATTACAAGCGGTGAAATAGAAGCTAAAGATGTTTCACGACGCTCTAAATCTGTACGAAGTTTTCCTATGTAGATGTCGTTTGCAAAATAAATTTCACTTGTCTCTTCATAGTTAAGTATTTGTTCACGCATTTCTGCACTTGAACGAAGTGGCTCATCTTTTACAAGTGAAGCAAAGTATCCTGCTCCAACTGAAACGGCAAAAATCCCTGCTGTTAGTAGAAAAATAATAAATATTAAACCTAAATTCCACAAAACATCTCCTGTAATTCGTAGGCGACGTCCATTTTCGGAATTAGTGAAAGATTCCATTCGTTCATTAAGTTTCCTCAATCGTTCTTGTAATTGTTCGATCCATTCCCTCACTTAATCGACCTCCTAAATCTAAATAATTATAGCATATTTTCGAAAAAATCGTGCGATATATTGACAATTGAAAAAGTTTGGGTACAATAGTCTTTATAGTTTTCAAGCATTGAAGAGATTGCAGTAGTGTAACACGTTCCCTGTATAGAGAGCTAGCGGTTGGTGGAAGCTAGTCACAACGAGTGCATGAATTACGTTCTTGGAGTTTGAACGTGTCCGTCGCGTTAAGACGGTTTGAGTGGAAGAGAATTCTTCAAGCTGGGTGGTACCGCGTTATAGATAAACGTCCCTGCATGCGATAGTCGCGTGCAGGGCTTTTTTTTATCGGATAAGAAAGTACCGCTTTTAGGATAAAACAAACATTTTAGGAGGATATACTATGACAAACGAATTATTGCAAGATTTAGAGTGGCGTGGTCTTCTATACCAACAAACGGATGCAGAAGGTATGGAAAAACTGCTAAACGAGCAAAAGGTTTCTTTATACGTAGGTGTTGACCCGACAGCCGATTCAATGCACATCGGTCATATCGTACCGTTATTGACATTACGTCGCTTCCAAAAGGCTGGCCATAAGCCAATTCTTTTAGTCGGTGGTGCAACAGGTACAGTCGGTGATCCATCAGGTCGTTCTGAAGAGCGCCAATTACAAACGATGGAGCAAGTAGAGAAAAACGTACAAGGGCTGAAAAAGCAAATGGAACGTTTATTTGATTTCTCATCTGATGCAGAAAACGGTGCACAGTTAGTAAATAACAATGACTGGGTTGGACCGATGACGTTAATCGACTTCCTACGTGATTACGGAAAATTAATTAATGTGAACTACATCTTAAATAAAGATACAGTCGCTTCACGTCTTGATTCTGGTATTTCATTTACAGAATTTGCGTACACATTAATTCAAGGGATTGACTTCAATCATTTATACGACCACCATAATGTACGTATCCAAGTAGGTGGCTCAGACCAATGGGGTAACATTACGACAGGTCTTGAAATGATTCGTAAAACGCACGATGAAAACGCAAAAGCTTACGGTATTACAATTCCATTAGTAACAAAAGCAGACGGTACAAAATTCGGTAAAACTGCGGGTGGCGCAGTTTGGCTAGACGCTGAAAAAACTTCTCCGTATGAGTTTTACCAGTTCTGGATTAACACGGCTGACGCAGACGTTGTGAAATACTTAAAAATCTTCACATTCTTAACGCGTGAGGAAATTGAAGCGTTAGAAGTGAGCGTACAACAAGAGCCACACTTACGTAAGGCACAAAAAGCATTAGCAGAAGAAATGACTCGTTTAATTCACGGTCAAGAAGCATTAGAGGCTGCACAACGCATTACAGCGGCATTATTCTCAGGTAATTTAAAAGAATTATCAGCTGCAGAGATGAAGGATGCATTCAAAGACGTACCAACAGCTGAACTACCAAAAGAAGATAAAAACATTGTCGATGTATTAATCGAAGCAGGTGTATCTCCTTCTAAACGTCAAGCACGTGAAGACGTAACAAACGGTGCGATTTCGATTAACGGTGAAAAAGTGCAAGATTTAGCATACACAGTTGATGCAAAAGATCGCCTAGAAGATGCATTTACAATTATCCGTCGTGGTAAAAAGAAATACCATATGGTTAAATTTAACTAATATAGAAGGTGGAGGTGTTTATTGAAACATCTTCACCCTTTTTTTCGTTTACACTAAAAAGGGGGGGATAGACAATGGCAGATAAAATAATGGGTGTCATATTTGGGACATTAGCATTGTTGTTTATAGGTGTACCATTAGGTTTTATGGGATTAATGACGCTACATCCGGCGTATATGTATTTCCTAGTAGTAATTGTATTAAGTATTTATTTACTAATCGTTTTAAAGACATTCGGATTCTTTAAGACAAAACGTAGAAAGCTAGTAGTAAATGTGATTGTAGGGGTCATCGTAATCGGAGTAAGTATTCCAGCGGCAAAGCAACTATACGAAGATAATATTAGTACGGTTAGTTCCGAGGTGAATATTCACGAGTATCAGCCGTTTCATGACAATAGTCTTGTCGTGAAAATGGATGAAGAGGCTACGTTGAAGCTAGAGGATAACTTACCTATTCTAGACGGTGCAACAGCGATGTATCCTTTATATGCAGCTTTTGTACAAGCTACATATCCCGAAAATGAAAATTATTTATATGATGAAACCGTCATGGTGAGTACAACGCCTTATGCATACGACAATTTGTTTCAAGGGAAGGCAGATATGATTTTTGTTGCGGGTCCTTCTGAACAACAAAGGAAAACTGCAGAAGCTAAAGGACTTGAGCTTAACATGACACCAATTGGTCGTGAAGCATTTGTGTTTTTCGTCAATAAAAAGAACCCGATTGATAGTTTAACGCTTGATCAAATTCGAGGTATTTATTCGGGCGAGATTACGAATTGGTCACAAGTAGGGGGAAATAACGAAGACATCCGTGCATTTCAGCGTCCACAAGACAGCGGTTCACAAACAGCGCTACAATATTTAATGGGTGATACACCGATTATGGAGGCGCCTACAGATGATGTAGTATCAGGGATGGGCGGTATTATTAATGAAGTAGCCCAATATAAAAACTATAAAAATGCGATTGGCTATACGTTCCGCTATTATTCAACGGAAATGGTAGGAAATGATGAAATAAAGCTCCTAGCGATTGAGGGGATTGAACCGACAAAGGAAACGATACGAAACGATAGTTATCCGATTACATCTGAGTTTTATGCGATAACAGCGGGGACAGAAAACCCAAATGTGGATAAGCTACTACAATGGATTTTATCACCACAAGGGCAGCAACTTGTTGAAAAGGTTGGCTACGTACCGGTCGTAGAGTAAATTCTCACTAGGCATTTACGACTGTATGAGAATACTAGTATAATAATTTTATACATCGTATTAGGAGGATATACTTTGACTGCTCAACAAAAAATGCATATTGACGATCGAGAGCCTGTTTTATCCATTATGGTAAAGCCGCGAGAAACGATTCGTTACACACTCAAACATAAAAACTTTTCATACTCACTATATGTTGGGGCAATCGGTGGATTTGCTAGTGCGTTAATAACGCTGTACGGTACACCGTATCAATATAAATATTCACTCGGTGAAATGGTTTACTCGTCCTTTATTACTGGGGTTTTGTATTATTTACTAATCAATTTAATCATTGCTGCACTGTTATCAGCAATCGGGTCTGTATTTAAAGGGAAAGGTAATGTTAAAACACTTTTTCAAACGCTATGTTTAACATCTATTCCGTATATTTGGTTAATGCCGATTGTGCTGTTTTGGATGCAACTAGCACCACAGACGTTTTTCAAAGTAAAAAATATAGCATGGGAAATGACCGACTATCTCATCGTATATGTTGGCTCGTTTTTCATACTTGCAGCGAGTGTGTGGGTGTTTGTATTAACAATTGTTGGCGTTTCAGAAGCCCATCAAATTTCAAAATGGAAATCGTTTTTAATTTTACTACTAGCGAGTGTTTTCAGTAGTCTAGTGTTAGGCATTTTCATGATTTTTTTAATGTAACAAAAAGCGCGTTGGATATTAAATCCCACGCGCTTTTTTAAATTAATTGGAGGAAAGAGGATTACATAAACTACTCCAATCTTCTCAAATTCCCGCCCCAAAGTATGTGCCGTTGGAAGATGGCTGTTGTATAGAAAGGAGCTCAGATACCGTTATAAACTCGTACCCGTTCATTTGTAACGTCTGTATTAACTGTGTCAAAGCATCAGCCGTTTCTGCGTATATATCGTGCATTAATACGATTGATCCATTTGTTGTATGCTGAGGCACGACACTATTGATTGCACTAGCATCTTTACTTTTCCAATCTAGTGAATCTACAGACCATAAAATAGTTGAATAACCATTTGTTTTTGCATAGTTAAGCACTTCATTTGTGTAGATTCCGTAAGGTGGACGCAATAATGTTGGCTCTTCCCCTGTAGTCAATGTAATTATTTCATTTGTGCTACGAATTTCTTCCATCATTTCCTCGTTCGGTAATTTTCTTAAATTTGGGTGATTATATGTATGATTCCCAATTTCATGTCCGTTATCAGCTACTTGTTTAGCTATATCAGGATATTTCTCAACTTGATTGCCAAGCATAAAGAAGGTTGCCTTTATGTTGTACTCTTTCAGTGTTTGTAAAATACGAGGCGTAACATTCGGATGGGGGCCATCATCAAATGTAAATGCTACATATTTTCCAGACGGATCGAGCTCCTTTTGTTCAGTAACATTTTCTTGTTCTTCAGGTTCTTTTTGCTGAACAGTAACTTCTTCTTGAGCTAATTCTTGTTTAGTATGCGGTTTTTCTCCTTGATTGGAAACTGCTTGATGCAAGGGGGCAATATTTTCGTCATAAGTTTCTGTTTTTGTGTTAGTAAAATGATAGATTGTCCCTAATAGTAACGTGAAAAATAAGATAAGTACAATCCAGCTAGGCCATTTAATATGTTTGACGATCCGCATATTTAGTCCTCCTTTTTTGTTTTTATATAAATAAAGGCGGATAAGAAAATAGTTGATTAAGATAAAGTTTGTTTTAGGAATTTTTCCAAAAGGTGAATTCTCTTCTACTATAATTTGTGAAGGAGAGATTATTTGAGTTTCTTAAATATATAAAAAAGAGCAAGTTGTCCAAGCTCGTTCTAGAGAGAAAATGTTTGAACACACTTACGAGTAAAGTGTAAACGGAGACTGCTATAAAAGATGCTTTTATTATAACAAGCATAATAATTTTATAATTAATAAGATTTTCAAAAAAAATAAAAATGAGCTAGTTTCGTGTCTTTTTTTTGACAATTGCTATCCGTTATTTCATCAAAACAGATCCGTACATAGTAGATGATGAGATCAAAAAGAAAATGATTGCTAATAAAGAAGCGAAGAAAGGAACAAGAAGAATATACGTAAACATCCACTATGAAAAATTTCGTTTACAGTAGAGATAGCTAGCTGTATCAAAAATTAAAATTTTGTATGCAACTTTTGCAGCAAGCGTGAAAAATTGTTGCTTCCAATTGTTGAAGCGAATTTTTTTACTCGAAAAAGGCCAATTAGCAGGATTGATATACGACTTAATTATAAATAAATGTCATTTT
>JBJEFO010000371.1:0-1939 GCA_051874135.1 Lysinibacillus sp. | reverse complement strand
CAATTATGTTATTTGGAGAAATGTTATTACGTTTGACGCCATCTAATCACCAATTATTTATTCAAGCCAACCAATTGGAGATGGTTTACGGTGGTTCTGAAGCGAATATTGCTGTTGCGTTAAGCAATTGGGGCGAAAAAACATCCTTTGCTACGTGCCTGCCTCATAATAACATTGGGTTAGCCGCTATTATGCAATTGCGTCAATTTGGTGTAAATACTGATTATGTTATTCAAAAGGGGCATAAAATGGGGATGTACTTTGTTGAACAAGGTCACTCCATCCGACCAACAGAGGTTACGTATGATCGACAAAATTCTGCTTTTGTTGACGCGGTGCCGAGCGATTATCAACTAGAAGAAATGCTTGAACAGGCTAAATGGTTACACGTAAGCGGCATTAGTCTTGGGGTAAGTAAGCAAGCTCGTGAAACGACAATGGCACTAGTTAAATTGGCTCATGAGAAAAAAATTAAAGTTAGCTTTGATTTTAATTATCGTGCAAAACTATGGAGTATTGAAGAAGCGAGAGAGGCATTCGTAGAAATTTTGCCTTATGTGAATGTTTGCTTTGGCAGTTATCTTGATGTCCTAACCATTCGTCAAGAGAAAAGAAAGGTCGATTCTTTCGATGAAAAGCTACAAATTTTGCAAGAATTCCAGAAGGAGTATCAATTTGACAAGATTTTTACGACTGAAAGAGAAATACTTGCGAATAATGAGCAAAAACTAAGCTGCGCTGTTATTACGGGGACGGAAAAACATATACTTGGGCCGGTGAAAGTAAACGTACTTGAACGCATTGGGACGGGGGATTCATTTGTGGCTGGAGTACTGTACGGATTGGCGAATTCTTTCAGCTTGATTGAAACTTTGGATTTTGCTCTATCTAGCTTTGCATTGAAGCACACAATTGTTGGTGATTTCCAAATTGCAAGTAAAGAAGCGGTTCAAGGATTTGAAATAAACGGTGAGAACACGGTTATTAAACGATAAATAAATGTTAGAAGGATCTCAAGATTAGCTTTAAGCTTGTCTCGAGGTCCTTTTTTATTTCGCACTGTTCAATATTCGCCAGTCTCTCGAATCTACGCTTCCATTTCCTATATATTATTTAGAGTCAGTTTGGTTTTTCAAAAAAACATATAGAAATTAATAGATTTGTATGCTAGTATACTAGTATAGATGAAAGAGCTTGCATGATGAATAAATTCCCGCATCGGCTTTTTTATGTGAACAAGTGAGCAAGATAGATAGTTGATCAGACGAGGATTAATACATCGTAAAAGCTTTCATTTATTGAAAAAGTATATCTATTGCTAACTAAAACATTTTGGCAAGCGTAATCAAGCCAATTATTTAAGGGAGAGTATATAGGATGTGTAAAGTAGATTTAAAAGCAAAACCGTATCATCTATCTGATGACGATATTAAATGGGTACAAGAAACGATTGCATCAATGACAATTGAAGAAAAAATCGGTCAATTATTTGTAAACATGGGATCTAGCCGTACTGAAGAATATTTAACAGGCATGCTTAACAATTACCATATTGGGGCTGTTCGTTACAATCCAGGTAAAGCAGAAGAAGTTTACGATCAAAATAAAATTCTTCAAGAAAACAGCAAAATTCCAATGTTAATTGCAGCTAACACAGAAGCAGGCGGAAACGGTGCTTGTACAGATGGTACAGAAGTTGGACTAGAAGTGAAAATTGGTGCAACAAATGATGCAAAATGGGCATACGAAATGGGACGCGTTTCTGGTGTAGAAGCATCTGCTATCGGATGTAACTGGAGCTTTGCACCAATCGTAGATATTAACCGAAACTGGCGTAACCCAATCATTTCAAACCGTTGCTTCAGCAATGATCCTGATGTAGTTTTAGAAATGAGCTTAGCATACATGAAAGGTATCCAAGAAAGCGGTATCGCTCCAG
>JBJEFO010000370.1:0-8405 GCA_051874135.1 Lysinibacillus sp. | reverse complement strand
ATCCATAGCCTATGAACAAAAATTCTTTGTTCGGGGAAAAAGGCGAACAGTGTGATATAATATGAAGGTTGAATGTGAGGGGAAAATGTATGTACGATTATTTAAAAGGACAAGTTACTCGTATTACACCGGAATATATTGCATTGGAAGTGCAAAGTATAGGTTATCAACTGTATACGCCAAATCCATTTGCATTCCGTATAAATAATCAATGTCAGCAAATTTATGTACATATGCATGTGCGTGAAGATGCGCAAACATTATTTGGTTTTACGAGCCTAGAACAACGTGAATTATTTCGTAAATTAATATTAGTATCGGGCATCGGGCCAAAAGGGGCGCTGGCGATTTTAGCGAGCGGTTCGCCAACACATGTCATTCAAGCGATCGAGATGGAAGACGAGGCATTTTTAGTGAAGTTCCCAGGCGTTGGCAAAAAAACGGCGCGCCAAATGATTCTTGATTTGAAAGGCAAACTTGGTTCACTAATGGATACAGTAGAGTTGCCGAGCACAGAAGAGGAGCTACCACTGTTTGGTGTTAATCCGAATAAACATGAGTTAGAAGAAGCAATGCTTGCACTAACAGCACTTGGCTACTCGGAAAAAGAATTGCTAAAAGTGAAACCACAACTAGAAGACGATGCTTCGTTAACGACGACAGATGCATATATGAAGCAAGCTTTAAAATGGCTGCTTAAGATGAAATAAGAGAGGGGGGACCAATGATGACAGATCGTTTATTATCAAGTGAATCGAATGCATTTGATGAACAATTTGAATTGTCATTAAGACCGCAACGACTTTCGCAATATATTGGACAGCAAAAGGTAAAAGAGAATTTGAAAATTTTTATCGAAGCGGCAAAATTGCGTGAAGAAAGTTTAGACCATGTGCTTTTATATGGTCCTCCAGGTTTAGGGAAAACAACACTTGCTGCAGTTATCGCGAATGAGATGGCAGTGAATGTCAAAATGACAAGTGGGCCAGCTATCGAACGTCCAGGTGATTTGGCGGCAATTTTAAGTTCACTTGAACCAGGCGATGTATTATTTATCGATGAAATTCATCGTTTACCACGTGCGATTGAGGAAGTATTGTATCCAGCGATGGAAGATTTCTGTTTAGATATCGTCATTGGGAAAGGTCCTGAAGCGCGTTCTGTCAGATTAGATTTACCGCCATTTACATTAGTTGGCGCAACAACGCGTGTTGGTGCATTATCTGCCCCGCTTCGAGACCGCTTTGGTGTACATCTGCGCTTAGAATATTACGATGAGCAATCGCTTGCCCATATCGTTGCGCGCAGTGGTCAACTTTTCAATGTTGAGATTGATGAGCAAGCTGCATATGAAATGGCACGGCGTTCACGAGGGACACCACGAATTGCGAATCGTTTGTTAAAACGCGTACGTGATTATGCACAAGTGATTGGTGATGGCACGATTACGCTTAGTTTAGCAAAGCAAGCATTAGAGCTACTTCAAGTAGATCCGCGCGGGCTTGATCATATTGACCATAAATTAATGATTGCATTAATTGAACGTTTTACAGGTGGACCAGTCGGCTTAGATACCATTTCTGCTTCGATTGGGGAAGAGCGCATTACGATTGAAGAAGTGTATGAACCGTATTTATTGCAGATTGGCTTTTTGCAACGTACACCGAGGGGGCGCGTAGCAACAAATTTAGCATATGAGCATTTTGGCTACGCGTATCCCGAACAAAATTAAATGATAGGAAGTTACAACGATGAAAGTAGAAGATTTTGATTTTCATTTACCAGAACAATTGATTGCACAAACGCCATTACTAGATCGTACAGCGAGCCGCTTAATGGTTGTTAATCCTTTTACACAAGAACTAGAGCATCATCAGTTCGCTCACATTGTAGATGAGTTACAGCGAGGCGACTGTCTTGTGTTAAATGATACACGTGTACTGCCAGCTCGATTAATGGGTACAAAAGAAGATACAGGTGCTAATATTGAGCTACTGCTGTTAAAACAAACAAATGAAGACGAGTGGGAAACACTTGTAAAGCCAGCAAAACGCGTTAAAATCGGTACGGTTGTTACATTTGGTGAAGGTTTATTAAAAGCGACTTGTACAGGTATGTTAGATCATGGTGGCCGTACATTTAAATTCGAATATGATGGTATTTTTTATGAGATTTTAGATAAACTAGGAGAAATGCCGCTCCCGCCTTATATTCGTGAAAAGTTAGATGATCAAGATCGCTATCAAACGGTTTATGCGAAGGAACGCGGTTCAGCAGCAGCACCGACAGCAGGTTTGCATTTTACAGAACAATTACTAGAGACAATTAAGGCTAAAGGTGTAGAAGTAGTTTTCGTAACATTGCACGTCGGACTTGGTACATTCCGTCCAGTAAGTGTCGATTCCATTGAAAATCATGATATGCATTCGGAGTTTTACTCAGTATCGGAGGAAGCGGCGAATACGATTAACCGTACGAAATTAAACGGAGGTCGCGTTATTTCTGTAGGTACAACATCAACTCGTACGCTTGAAACGGTAGCTAGAGATAACGATGGTAAAATTGTTGCATCACAAGGCTGGACAAATATTTTTATTTATCCAGGTTTTGAGTTTAAGGCAATTGATGGGCTCATTACAAACTTCCATTTACCAAAATCAACGCTTGTCATGTTAGTAAGTGCATTAGCCGGAAAAGAAACGATTTTACATGCATATGATGAAGCGGTGAAAGAAAAATATCGCTTCTTTAGCTTTGGCGATGCGATGTTCATTCGCCCGAAAAAATAAGTTTTTGATGAGCAAAAATAAACCCTGAAAATACCAATAGTATAAAGTCGAAAATAAAGGTTCGACAATTTTGATGCCCTCAGCCGTTCGCGCTAGCCGCCAAACGAGCCGCGCCAACTGTGTTGTCTCCACGGTTCGTTCTGCGGCAGGTAAATGCGCGAACGACTAAATTATTATTTGCTACTAAACATCTAGATAATGAGGCACAATGTTAAAGCGAATTTATACAACGCTTTAACAAGGAGTATTACTTTTTTTATGAATCAGGGGAACTCTTATTAGTGCATAAAGTAGGTTTCACTTTTGCCGTAGCGCGGTACAGCCACAGGAGCCAGAGTGGGAAATAGCGTGTCTTTCCAACGCTAGTTCCTGCTCTGCTCCTGACGCTACGCTTTCGTCGCAAAGGAAACCTTGGCTGTGGCAAAGCGCGAAGGCTACAAACTTGACTAATATTCGAATGTGGAAATAATTATTTTAAAATTTACTCGTTATAACATATAGTTTGCATTTGTATGTATAGCATTTTATAATAAATTTTTGTGACTTATGTGAATCATAAGCCATGTATCATTCGAAGTACTGTTTTTACTTTAGAAAGAGGGAAAAAATGACAAAACAACCACCGATTCGTTATGAATTAATTAAAACTTGTGCCCAAACAGGCGCTCGTCTTGGGATTGTACACACGCCACATGGCTCTTTTGAAACGCCGACTTTTATGCCAGTAGGGACACAAGCGACAGTTAAATCAATGTCTCCAGAAGAGTTAAAAGAGATGAATGCAGGCATCATTTTATCGAATACGTATCATTTATGGCTACGTCCAGGGAATGATATCGTAAAGGAAGCAGGAGGTCTACACAAGTTTATGAACTGGGACCGTCCAATTTTAACTGACTCGGGTGGCTTCCAAGTATTCTCGCTTAGTGACTTCCGTAAAATCGAAGAAGAGGGAGTTCATTTCCGCAATCACTTAAACGGAGATAAGCTATTCCTATCGCCAGAAAAAGCGATGGAAATTCAAAATGACCTTGGTTCTGATATTATGATGGCATTTGATGAGTGTCCGCCATACCCAGCGACGTATGAGTATATGTTAGCGTCTGTTGACCGAACAACACGTTGGGCAAAACGTTGTAAAGAAGCGCATCAACGTCCGGATGAGCAAGGATTATTCGGGATTATTCAGGGCGGCGAGTACGAGGACTTACGTAAACGCTCGGCTGAAGCATTGATCGAATTAGACTTGCCAGGCTATGCGATTGGCGGTCTATCTGTAGGGGAACCAAAAGATGTGATGAACAAAGTGTTAGACTTTACAGCACCGTTAATGCCAGCAGATAAACCACGCTATTTAATGGGTGTAGGTTCACCAGACTCATTAATCGATGGTTCAATTCGTGGTATTGATATGTTTGACTGCGTATTACCAACACGTATTGCGCGAAATGGTACGTTAATGACTTCTGAAGGTCGTATGGTCATTAAAAATGCGAAGTATGCACGTGATTTCCGTCCAATCGATGAAAATTGTGATTGCTATACATGTAAAAACTATACGCGTGCTTACGTGCGTCACTTATTACGTACAGAAGAAACATTCGGATTGCGTTTAACATCTTATCACAACCTGCGTTTCTTAATTAAGTTAATGGAAGATGTACGTCAAGCAATTCGAGAAGATCGTTTAGGCGATTTTAAAGAAGAATTTTTTGAGAAATATGGTTATAATAAACCAGACGCTAAAAACTTCTAATTGCTTTTGTAGCAATTTCTATCTTATGATAGAAAAAATGAAGATTTTTATAGAAAATCTCACCCAACGAAGAGATTTTATACTATACTAATGAAGTGAAATTGTAGAAAAAGGAGAATGAATAAATGGAAGGTTATATGTCATTTGTCTGGATTATTATTATGTTCGCTGCAATGTGGTTTATTTTAATCCGTCCAGCACAAAAGCGTCAAAAAGCAACAATGCAAATGCAAAGTGGTCTTAAAAAAGGGGACAAGGTTGTTACGATTGGTGGCTTACATGGCGAAGTTGATGCAATTGAAGATACAATCGTTTATTTAAAAATTGACGGAAATACTACAGTAAAGTTTGAACGCCAAGCAATTGGTCGCGTTGTAGAATAATGAATTGAAAGGGATTGAGCCGTATATACGACTCAATCTCTTTTTTGTGTATAAGGCCAATGACGTTCGCCTACACTTGTACGAAAAAGGGTGTTGAATGTGGACGATTTTTTGGCAATTGGTTTTCGAACAATTCTTTTATATTTCATTGTGTTATTCGTATTTCGTTTAATGGGAAAGCGTGAAGTAGGCGAGTTAAGCCTACTTGATTTTGCGGTATATGTGTTAATTGCAGAAGTAGCATCATTAGCAATTGATAATTTAGAACAGCCATTAATTCTTGCTATTGTACCGATTGTGTTATTATTTATCATTCAATATTTAAATGCGCTTTTTATTTTAAAAAATAAGAAAATGCGTGATACGATTGATGGTGATCCAACAATTATTATACGGGATGGTGTAATAGTTGAAGCTGAAATGCGAAAGCAACGCTATAATTTAGATGATTTATTTCAGCAACTACGAGAACAAGGCATTTCGTCAGTACAAAATGTTGCTTATGCTTTTTTAGAACAGTCAGGCAAACTATCTGTTTTTCAAAAAGGAAGTGAGCCATTTATATTACCGTTAGTAATCGACGGGTATGTTGATGAAAAGCATTTAATGTTTATAGGAAAAGAGCGGAAATGGTTGGAAGATATGCTACGAGATGAAGGGATTTATACGACAGATGATGTGTTTTATTGTTGCTATGAAAACGAAAAGTTACATTATCAATTAAAGTCGCGAAAACAGTAGTTTAACGTAGCGTAAATCCGATAATTTAATTTGGCCTGTTAAAAGTAATAAAGCTGTTAAAAGGACGAATGTTGCCCCCATGCTAACATAAATAGAAGCATACGGTACGATTGATTGGACGATGCTCGTTACGATAAAACAGCTATAGGAAGCTGCAAACAAACGGAAACCAACTTGAATTTTTGGATGTTTGCGAACGGATGCAATATGTAAAAATGAAGTTAGCAAAACGCCAAATCCAATCGCTATAATTGCTCCAAACTGCTGTAATATAGGCTGTGCTGCTAAAGTAAGCATTAATAACAGCTTTCCAATCCCTCCATAAATCGAATTCATCATAGCGACACGTGCTTGATCTAATGATTGTAAAATGGACAGAAGTGGGCTTTGGATGTAGTAAAAGTAAAATATAGGTGCCAAAATTTTCATATAGCCGGTTTCTTCCTTCAAATGAAAGAGCTTGATTGCAAGGAAATCACCATACAACAGGAAAAACGTCGCAGCATAACAACCAATTAGTGAACAAAGCCGTAATGAAATAATAATGCGCTCATTTAGCAATCGATAATTATGAACTGCAGCAGCGTTACTAATAGCAGGAATTAAAATAATAGCTAGCGCGGCAGGTATGAATGCTGGGAATAAAAGAAGTGGGATATGCACCCCAGAAATAACGCCGTAAAGAGTTGTTGCTGCTGTTGCTGTCATACCTGAAATCGTTAATGCTTTTAAAAAGACAATCGGCTCTAAAAACCATGTAAATGTTCCGAATAATTTGCTTCCTGTAGATGGTAAGGCAATTCGAAATAGCGGTCCACTACGGTAAAAACCTGCCTTCTTGTCCATACGCGGTTTAATGAATTGATAATGAATAAGTAAATAAATCAATGCTGCAAACTCACCAAGAGCTGTCATTGCCATCGCATATGCGGCATTAATTGTGCTAGTGTCTGTTAATAAATATGGTAGTGCAAATGAAATAGTTGCGATACGAATAGCTTGTTCGATTAATGAAGACCAAGCGGTAGGTGATGTTTTGCCTAGTCCGAGCAAATAAGCTCGAATGACACCTGCATAAACAACAATCGGTACCGTATAAATCGCAACAATAAGTGGATAGCGTGTCCCTTCGCTTTGCAAAAGGACTTCTGCAATAGTCGGTGTAATGAATGCAAGAATTGGCAATAATAGAATAATTGAAATTGTTGAAATAATCAAAGATGTTTTAAGGACGCTTTTCGTTTCAGCGATTTTTCCTTTTGCATGAAGCTCTGCTACGATTTTTGTTATGGCAATCGGTAAACCAAGTTGTACAAGGGAAATAAAGAAAATAAATGCTGGATAGGCTGTCATATAAATTCCGACAACCTCTTCCCCTGCAATCCGCATAAACTGCATGCGGTATACAAAACCAAATAACTTAGACAAAAATATAACGACGGTCAACAGGAGTGTTCCTTTGACGAAAGAAGCCATTAGCTTGTGCAATCCCTTCTCATTTATTAAAGTTTCATATACAATATTGGTATGCAAATACTCCAGCCATTAAAACTAATAATTAGGGGTGGATTGTCATGGTAGTTCCATATGAGTCGCTTTACAGGAAAGTGCAAGTCGTTTTGCAAAGCAAACTGGAAGAATTTCAGCTTTATCAGTATGACGCGATTACAATCGAGCAATTATGGATGTATTGCATAGAAAAAAAGTGGCGTAAACAAGTAATTGAGGAACTCCCATTGCATGTCGTTGTATCTGCTATTTTTTCTGTCACACCATCAGAAATATTAAATTATGCCCAAGTGAAAAGTTTACAGTCTATTGATGGGATGCTTGAACTAAGCAAGGAAGAGCTTGAACAGTTACTAGGTACAAAAATAAATAACAATTAAGTAAAAAAATCCTTATTTGCCGGATGTTCATTTGACAGCGGGCGAGACGTGTTTCATAATAAGTTTATTGCACGTTTCTTTTACAAATTTTTCTGTTAATCAATGTCGCTATTCCCTATAATTGGAATGGATGTATGAAAGAAAAGTAGAGGTTAGCATTGAGTATTTAATATGCTACATAAGTAAAAGAAGGAGCGCAACGTGTTTGCGCTCTTTCTATTGTGCGCTAGCACATACATTTGAGGAGGATTTACAGATGAAATTAGCAAACCGTATCATTACGTTTGTTCTTGTAGTAGCGTTGCTATTTGCAGGGATGAGCACGACGATACAAGGTATTTTAAAAGATGTGAAACTCGGACTAGACTTACAAGGTGGTTTTGAAGTTCTTTACAAAGTAGAATCACTTGTAGACGGGGAAGAGGTAACACAAAAGGTACTGACGGATACGACAACGGCGCTTACTGATCGTATTGATAAATTCGGTGTAAGTGAACCGAGTATCCAAGTTGAAGGCGAAGATCGCATTCGCGTGCAGCTAGCCGGTCTTGACGATCAATCTTCAGCTCGCGAGTTATTATCAAGTACAGCAGAATTAACGTTCCGTGATGTAAATGACGTTGTGTTACTTGACGGGACGGATTTAAAAGAGGGCGGTGCTGCGGCAACATTTGACCAGCAAAACCAGCCAATCGTTACATTAACATTAAAGGATGCAAATAAGTTTGCTGAAATTACAGGTGAAATTGCATCACGTCCACCAGGTGAAAACTTATTAGTTGTATGGTTAGATTTTGAAGAAGGTGTGGACTCATACGCAGCAGAAGCCCAAAAAGAACAGCCAAAA
>JBJEFO010000369.1:0-8413 GCA_051874135.1 Lysinibacillus sp. | reverse complement strand
TTATTTTAAAATAATCTTCGTACGGCTATGCCCTTCTTTTAATTTCTCCACTTCTAAAATAGCTGGCATAGCATCTTTTAACTCTGCCACGTGTGAAATGACACCGACTATACGTCCTGATTTTTGAAGTTCAATTAATGTATCAATTGCACGCACTAATGATTCTTCGTCGAGTGACCCGAAACCTTCATCGATAAACATCGTATCAATGCGTACATTTCCTTGGAAGCTTTGGATAACGTCAGCCATACCGAGCGCTAAGCAAAGAGACGCATTAAACTTCTCCCCACCTGACAACGTTTTTACATCACGTGCTTGTCCTGTATAGCTATCGTACACATCTAAGCTTAATCCACTTTGTCGTCCGTGTGACTCCTGTCTTTCTGAACATTCAAGACGGAATTGGCCGTTTGATAAATTGTACAGACGAATATTTGCAGCTTCCGTAATTTGCTCTAAATAGCCCATTTGAACGTAACGCTCAAATGAAATACGTGGGTCATTTTTTCCGCGCAGTACGTCATATAGCTGTACAATCTCACCTGAAATCTTTTCAAGTCGGTCAATTTCTTCCGCAACAGAAGCAAGCTTATGTGCATAATGGTCACAGTGTGTTGCATATTCTCTTGTTTTATTTAACGTATTAAATGCTTGCTCATATAGCTCTTTTAATAGTTGGAGTTGCGCTCGCATTTCTTCTACATCCACTACTTCTTTTCCTTGTAACGCCTGTTCCTCGGCTTGTACAAATTGTGTTAGTGCATGCAGCTCTTTCGTAAAATCCATATATTGTTGCTGCAATGTAGCTATCTGTACTTCTGTTCGTAACGCTAATTTAAATGCGTTTTTGTCTGCAAAATTAGCTTGAATAAGCGTCTCGTGTAGCTGAATTTTGTCTTGCTCATGCTTCTTCGCAAGTGCCATTTTACGCTCACTCGTATGTTTAATCGCTTCGCTTACTTTAATCACATTCGTATGCACTAGCTCATATTGTTGTTCTGCTTCCTTCAATGCTTTTTGCAAATGAGACAATTGTTGTTGTACTTTTTCATACGCTTCGTTTACTTGTGCTAACGTTTGTAAATGTGAAGGAATCGTACTTTGTTTTTCTGTTAATATCGTTTGTTGCTGCAGTAATAGTTGCTGTTGTTCTTCATGTTGCTTGCGTAATACGACAAGCTTTTCCTCACATTGCTCCATCACTTGTTTTGTTTGTTTTAATTGCGATTTCAATTGTGTTAGCTCTGTACTTTTTTGTTGTAAAGTGCTCACTTCATGAGAAGCTAGAACAAATTGTTCTTTATAATAATCTTCTTTTGAAAGGTCAACACCTGAGGCAATTAATTCTTGCTCGTATTCCTGTAGTTGCAATATTGCCGCTTCAAGCTTGCCATGAATCATTGATTGATGTTGCTGTGCACTAGTCATTGCTGTTTTTGCTTGCTGTAATACTGATTTATCAACTGCCCCTGCTTCACTACTTTGTAAATTTGGGTGCTCCGTACTACCGCAAACTGGGCAAGCACTACCTGGGACAAGCGTTAATGCTAATTCATATGCGCGGTTATGAATCCATTTTTGCTCCTGCTCTTCATATAGGCGGCTTGCTTCCTCATACTGTGCTGTCGCTTTTTCAACATCTGTTTGAAGGAGTGCCGTTTGCCCGCGGGCTTTGTTGAGCTTCTGAAAGGCATTTGTAATATCTTTTAATTGCTGTTCTTGCTTAAGCTTCTCTGGTAATAACGATAGTTGTTGTTCTATTTTTTCTACTAGTTCACCTTGTCGTGCCAATGCTTCTTTTTGTTTAGTATAAAGTGCTTGAACATCAGTCATCTCTTGAGTTAACTGCGCAACATTTCGTTGCAAGGCCGGAATCTTTTTCGTTAATTGATCGATCTCTTCGTAAACAGGCTTTATTTTTTCAAGCTCATTTACATCATTTAAAAGTTTTGTACGCTCTAGTTCACGTGCTTGCTCGACTTTTAAATAATCGTTCGCCTCAGCCAACTGTACTTCCAGTTGCTTTAGCTGTACTTCATACATTTCAAGCTTTTCAGCCGTATCTGTCAGCTCTTTTTGTGTTGCACTATGCGCATCATAAAGCGGTAAAATATTCGCTGCTTTAACAGCCGCTTCATATTCATGCTTCTTATTTTCAAATACGGGGCGTTCACTTTCCTTTTGCGCTAATTGCTCGTGCTTCATTTGTAAGACGTGAATGCGCTCATTCAGCTTCTCACCTTCAATGCATTTTTCCTGCATGTCATTATGTGCTTTAAAGCTGTTTGCATAATGTGCTTCGTCCGTTATTGCCTTTTGTTCATAGTAAGATTTTTCTTCATCGAGTGCCTGCATAATTTGATAGATATTTGCATGATTTTGGAGACGCTCAAATAATAGCGACTCACGTAATGGTAGTGCACCTGAAATTTGATCGATATACTGATCACGCATCGCCTTCGCCATTTTTGCTTCTGTTTCTGCTGCTTGTTTTTTATCTTCCAGCTTTTTGGCGATTTCACCGTAGCGTTCTGTTTTAAAAATTTTACGTAAAATAGCTTCTTTATTTTCTGTTTGAGATGTTAATAATTTACGGAACTCACCTTGTGGCAACATAATGATTTGATTAAATTGATCGTATGTTAATCCGATAATCTCTTCAATTTTTGTATTAATTTCTTTTGCTTTTTGACGTTCAACTACTTTTAGCTCTTCGCCATTTGGACCGATTTCAAAAAATGCGTAATCCTCGCCTGTTGCCGTTTTTCGTCCTTTTTTTACGTGTGGAAGCTGGCGAAATACGCGATATGTTTTACCGTGCACCTCAAAAAGTAGTTCAACAGCTGTATGCACATGATCATCTGCAAATTGACTGCGTAGCGATTTGTGATCTTTACGGTCAGAGCCACTGCCACTACCGTATAATGCAAATGCAATACCATCGAAGATTGTCGTTTTTCCAGCGCCCGTTTTACCTGAAATGACAAATAATCGATGGTTTTCTAGTTTCGTAAAATCGATTATCTCCTCATCTTTGTAAGGACCGAATGCTCTCATTTTTAATTTTAGAGGCTTCATTTCATACCAACCTCCTGACTTTCTCGCTCTTCTGCAAGTAGCTCGTCCAACGCTTCTTTAAATAGTTGTTGCATTATGTCGCTCGGCTCTTGCTTTGTTACTTCTTCGTAAAATGCTTTAAATAAAGTAACGTCATCCAATTGCTCACGTTTTACAACTTCTTTTTCATTTTGTTCAATCATGTACATCGTTTTACGTTCTACATGCATAGCGTTTTTATAAACCGTACGCACTTGTTCCATCGCATTTACAACAGGGGTTGGATCTGTTAAGCGCACAAATACGTAATCATCGCTCTCCGGGTGTCTCAAAATTTGTTGTAATTCCCCTTCGACAATACGTAAATCACGACGTGGCACAAGTTTCCGTTTTTCAACCTCAACAGTACCATCCGCGGCTAAATCGATAATATAGAAGCCTTTCTCATGTGACGCTTCTGATAATGAATACTTCAGCGGTGAGCCAGCATAACGAATGTTTTCATGTGAAACATAATGTGCCTTATGTAAATGCCCTAATGCTGTATAATGAAATGCCTCAAAATGCGTTGCACTCACATATTCGGAACCACCAATTGCAAGTGGTCGCTCTGAATCACTTGTATTCGTCATCTCTTCCCCGTATGGCGTAACGAAAGCATGCGCAACAGCAACATGCCGCGCACCTGCTGTTAAATCTTTTTGAATATGCTCAATTGTTGCGCTCATCGCGTCATCATATGTCGATATTGAATCATCCTTCAACAATTGACGTACAATGCTTGGCTCAGCAAACGGGATTAAATGAAAATGCACTTCTCCATGCTCGTCCGACAATACGACCGGCTTTATATTTGTTTTCATCTCACCAGCTAAATAAAGCCCCGATTCTTTCATTAACTTACTGCCAAACTGCAGACGAGTTGGGCTATCATGATTACCTGCAATCGCTAGTACCGGGATACCACGTTTCAATACGATTTCAGCTAATGTATCATCTAATAAGTCAACAGCATCAACAGGTGGTATGGCACGGTCATATAAATCCCCTGCAATGATGATGGCGTCCGGCTTTTCTGTATCAATTGCTTCAATAAACTGATTTAAAATATATTGTTGATCTTCCGTCATATAAACACCTTGTACAAGCTTCCCTAAATGCCAGTCTGCTGTATGGAAAATTTTCATTAGAGACCCCTCCCGATATATTTCCTTCATTTTACCATAAAAATCAAAATAAACAAACAAACGTTCGTATTTTTTCAAAAATAAAACACCTCGAGAAAACATCCCGAGATGCTAATTATATAGATTGAATAAAATTTTTACAAAAGCATTTGCGCTAGCCGCACGTTCCGCATGAGCCTCCTCAGAATGGCTCGTTCCTTGCCCTTCTTGCGGGGTCTCATTCTCCACGCTCATGCGGCGGTGCAGGCGCAAATGCAACTTTAATTTCCTTCTGTAAATGTTTAATTCAACTTATATATTAGTAATTTGGTATCATTTCACCTTTTGTGATAGCTTCCATATGATGACACGCTACTTGGTGGCCTTCCTTCATTAAATTTGACGTACGTAACGTCGGCACTTCTGTATGGCATTTATTTGTTGCAAATGGACAGCGCGTATGAAAACGACAACCCGTTGGCGGATCAATCGGCGAAGGCACATCTCCTTTTAATACGATGCGCTCTTTCTTGGCATCTGGGTCCGGTACAGGAATCGCCGAAAGTAATGCTTTTGTATACGGGTGCTGCGGGTTTTCAAATAAGCTCAATTTATCCGCAATCTCAACGATTCGACCTAAATACATGACAATAATCCGGTCTGAAATATGGCGTACGACACCTAAGTCATGTGAAATAAATAAATACGTTAAACCATATTGTCGTTGTAAATCTTCAAGTAAGTTTAATACTTGTGCTTGAATCGACACATCAAGTGCTGAAACAGCTTCATCACAAATTATTAACTTTGGATTAACGGATAACGCACGTGCGATACCGATACGCTGACGTTGACCGCCTGAAAACTCATGCGGGTAGCGGTCCGCTTGTTCTGGTCGTAAACCTACCGTTTGTAGTAACTCTTCAATGCGAGCACGGCGCTGATTGGCAGGTAATACCTTTTGTATTTGCATTGCCTCATTTAATACAGATGCAACCGTTTGACGGGGGTTAATCGATGCGTATGGGTCTTGGAAAATAATTTGTAAATCTTTTCGGTATTTGCGCATCTCAGACTTGGAAAGTTTGGTTAAATCATTCCCTTGAAATTCCACTACCCCTTCAGTTGGCTCTTCAAGGCGTAAAATCGCTCGCCCTGTCGTCGATTTCCCACAACCAGATTCTCCTACGATACTTACCGTTTCCCCTTCGTAAATTGTGAAGGAAATATCATCTACTGCCTTTACATGGTTTACTGTACGACCAAAAAAGCCGCCTTTAATCGGGAAGTATTGCTTTAACCCATCAACTTTTAACAACTCTTTTTTCGCCATATAGTGTCACCTCCAATTCTCCGTCCCACTCATCTGTATACATCCAACAACGAATTTGTCCATTGTCATCTGTCTCTAATAATTCAGGCGGTTTTTCGTTACAATGTGCTGTAGCTGTAGGACAACGCGGTGCAAAACGACAGCCTTTTGGCATTTCAAATGGGCTTGGCACGACCCCTTTAATCGGGATTAATTTATCTTGATCTATATCATGGCGTGGTAAAGAGTTTAATAGACCGAGCGTGTACGGGTGCTTCGGATTTTTAAAGAGCGTCCGCACATCGGCATACTCCACTACTTGACCTGCATACATGACCGCTACGTAATCACATGTTTCCGCAACTACACCAAGGTCATGTGTAATCATAATAACGGACATTCCTAAGCGATTTTGTAAGTCTTTAATGAGCTCTAAAATTTGCGCTTGAATCGTCACATCTAATGCTGTTGTTGGCTCATCCGCAATTAAAATTTCTGGGTTACAGGCAAGTGCCATCGCAATCATCACACGTTGACGCATTCCCCCTGATAATTCATACGGATATTGCTTTACACGCTTATCAGGTGAAGGAATTCCAACAAGCTTTAACATATCGACTGCCTGCGCCATTGCCTCCTTCTTTGAAAGCTTTTTATGAATCCTTAGTGTTTCACTAATTTGTTGACCAACCGTAAAAACAGGATTTAACGATGTCATAGGCTCCTGAAAAATCATTGAAATTTGATTACCACGAATATTGCGCATTTGCTTATCCGTTAACTTCACCAAATCTTGCCCTTTGAATAGTACTTCTCCACCTTTTATATGGCCATTTGTTGCTAATAGCCGAAGAATTGATAGTGCTGTAATGCTTTTTCCTGATCCAGATTCACCTACAATACCCATTGTCTTTCCTTTTGGAACAGTAAAGCTTACCCCATCAACTGCTTGAATTTCACCTTTATCCGTATTAAATGCTGTCTGCAAATTATTTACTCGTAAAATTGGTTGCTCTTGCATAGCTACTCACCTCTTTTCCTACTAATTTAAATCAATTCGTTTATTTAAGAATTTATACGAAATATCAACGAGTAAATTTACAAGTACAAATAATAATGAAATGACGAGTATTGTTCCTTGTACAATTGGAAAATCCCGTTGGCGAATTGCATCAATTGTTAAACGCCCCATGCCGTTAACAGCAAAAATCGTTTCTGTTAAAACAGCACCTCCAAGAAACGCGCCAAACTCCAAACCTATTACTGTAACTACCGGAATTAATGCGTTTTTTAATGCATGACGATAAATAACGATACGCTCTGAAACGCCTTTAGCACGGGCTGTACGAATGTAATCTTGTCCAATTACTTCAAGCATCGAAGAACGCGTCATACGTGCGATAATGGCAGCACCACCTGTCCCGAGCGTAATAACCGGTAGCACCATTTGATTCCACTCTCCCCAACCAGAAGGCTTCATTTGAACAATATTAAATAACCAATCTGGCATTGTTAGTCCAAATGGTAAATTTCCTAAAGCAAACCATTGGATTAACATTAAACCTAACCAGAAATTAGGCATCGATAAACCAAACAACGCGATAATCATAATCGCTACATCCGTTAATGTGTAATGTCTAACTGCTGATATTACACCTGCTATTAAACCTATAAATACAGCTAAAATCGTGGCATAAATAGCTAATTCAAAGGTCGTCCAAAAGCGAACTGTTATTTCTTCCATTACAGAACGACCTGTACGCACTGAATCCCCTAAATCTCCTTGCAAAGCATTCGTAATAAAGCGACCGTACTGGACATAGGCAGGATCATTTAACCCTAATTTCTCACGAATATTCTCAATCGTTTGTTCTGAAGCACCTTCACCAGCCATAACTTGCGCAGGATCACCAGGAATAAGGAACATTAACGAAAATACTAAAATCGAAACACCGAATAATACTGGAATCGTTTGAAGTAAGCGGCGAATAATATATTTAGTCATGTTTGTTCCCCCTTATTGTTTCATTTTTGGATCTAGCGCATCACGTAAACCATCACCGAAAATATTAAATGCAAGTACAACAATAACAATCATTATTCCAGGGAATAATACCATGTGACTTGCGTTATGCATGTATGAACGACCATCACTTAGCATGGCCCCCCATTCTGCTGTTGGTGGTGCTGCACCTAAGCCTAAAAACGCTAAACCAGAAGCAGTTAAAATAGCTGTTGCAATACGCATCGTCCCTTGAACAATAATAGGAGACATAATATTCGGTAAAATATGTTTAAAAATAATTCGGGTATCTGAAGCACCTAATGCTCGTATAGCATCAACATATTCAAGCTTCCTCACTTCCAGCGTAGAACCACGTACGACCCGAGCAAATGTTGGAATGGAGAAAATACCGATCGCAATAATTACATTCGTAATACTTCCGCCTAATACTGAAACAATTGCTAAAGCTAATAACATACCTGGAAATGCTAATAACACATCCATTACACGCATAATAATTGTGTCAATGATGCCTCCATAATAACCTGACACAATTCCTAATACTATCCCAACTATTCCGCCAAACAATACCGATAAAAATCCAACCTTTAACGTTAAACTTGTTCCATATACAATTCGGGTGAATATATCACGTCCAAAATTGTCTGTTCCAAACCAATGTTCTTTCGATGGTGGTTGTAATTTGTTGAGTAAATTTTGTGCATAAGGATCGGTCTTCACTAAATGCGGACCAAAAATACCAACAAACACGATAAAAATAACGATAAAACCACCAATTACAGCAGCCTTATTTTTAAATAGCCGTTTTAAAAACATTTTGAATGCTTCTATACGTGGACTACTTTTTTTGAC
>JBJEFO010000368.1:0-1942 GCA_051874135.1 Lysinibacillus sp. | reverse complement strand
CGTCTTCTTTCAACCTGCATTCTTACCTCCAGGCTTTGGCAATACTCCGCATAGCCTACACCATGAGCTGCCTGCATCGCTTTTTCCATGTCATTGGTTACATTCAAATTGAGTGTACGAATAGTGAATCATCCTTTCATTTACACGCTGTTTTCTCCAACGCTCTTCTCTTACAATCTAACGCTAATCAATCAAGTGCACAAATAGCTTATACCCTGCTCAAAAAGCGTATAAACGGCTCACCGGCAAAGAAAACGTTTACACCCACCGTTTTTATATTTTTCCAAGTAAATACAAAAAAGGACCTAGATAAACTCTAGATCCTTCCTTATTATATATTATTCAGTAACTGGTACGACTGAACCGCCGTAAGTTTCCGTAATGAAATCTTGGATTTTTTCAGATTTAAGCACCTCTACAAGTGCTTTAATGTTTTCGTTATCCGCGTCTTCGCTCTTAACCGCGATTACATTCACATATGGGTTATCTGTAGAGCTTTCAATTGCAATCGGATCCTTCGCCGGGTCTAACCCTGCATCAAGAGCATAGTTAGAGTTGATTAATACCGCATCACCTTCACCATTTTTGTAAACTTGCGGAAGAAGTGCTGCATCAATGTCTGTTTTAAACGTTAAGTTTTTCGGATTATCTACGATGTCATCAATTGTTGCAGTTGTTTTATCGATTCCATCTTTTAATGTGATTAAACCTTCTGCTTCAAGCAATGATAAAATTCGGCCATGGTCAGGAACAGAGCTGCTCATGATGATTTCTGCACCTTCAGGCAGTTCTTCAAGGCTGTCATATTTTTGAGAATATACACCAATTGGCTCGATGTGGATGCCGCCAGCATTAACAAAATCATAACCATTGTCAGCAATTTGCGATTCTAAATAAGGGATATGCTGGAAATAGTTCGCATCTAAGTCCCCTTCTGCTAATGATTTATTCGGTAACACATAGTCTGTGAAAGTTACAACTTCCAATTCAATTCCTTGTTCTTCAAGTATAGGAATAGCTTGTTCTAAAATTTCTGCATGAGGCACATTAGATGCACCAACAACTAATTTTGAATCAGAGTCAGTATCTGAACCAGAATCTGAATTTGAAGTTCCACATGCCGCTAATAACAACGATAGTGCTAAAATAAGTAATAAAGCCCAGTTTTTCTTCATGTAAATCTGCTCCTCTTTTCTCAAAATATTCTATTATAAGTTATAAAAATAACTGCATAATCATCTTTTATCAATTTTCAATGTAATGCGATCACCAATAAATTGAACAATGAACACAATAATTAAAATAATCACAGTCGCGACCAACGTTACATCGTTACGGCCTCTGGAGAAACCTTCTAAGTATGCAAGGTTACCTAATCCACCAGCTCCGACAACACCCGCTACCGCTGTAGAACCCAATAGCGCAATCGTTGTAACCGTAATACCGGAAACAATCGCCGGCATTGATTCAGGAAGCAACACCTTCCATATAATTGTGCTTGTTTTTGCCCCCATTGCCTTTGCCGCTTCAATAACACCTTTGTCAATTTCGCGAAGCGCGATTTCCACCATGCGAGCATAAAATGGTGCTGTACCGATAATCAGAGCCGGCAAAGCAGCTTCCGCTCCAATCATAGAGCCTACTACCAACTTCGTGAATGGAATAAGCAATACGATTAAAATAATGAACGGAATGCTTCGGAAAATATTCACATATGCTCCGACAATACCGTAGACTAATTTATTTTCCCAAAGGTTACCCTTTGATGTTAAGAATAAGACTAAACCTAATAAGATTCCAAATACAAACACAGCAATCACAGATACACCTGTCATAAACAATGTTTCATTCGTTGCTTCCCACATTTTCTCCCAATTAACGTTTGGCAAGTATGTTTCAAGCATTTGTGATCACCTCCACGCCGACACTTCTTTGTTGTAAA
>JBJEFO010000367.1:0-1945 GCA_051874135.1 Lysinibacillus sp. | reverse complement strand
GGCATTTTTTAATATGCAGGAGACGTTTGCTGTTAGTTAAAAGACTCTTATAAAAATCCTTTTTAATAGCAAAATCTTTAAAATATATTATCCTCTTATATAAAGGGGGATTTTTTTATGTTTGATGCAGTGAAATCGTTCATCAATATTGACTTTAAAATGATAATGGAATATATGTTATCACTAGGAACAACTTCATTGTCGGGATATTTAGCTATTAAGATAATTGGCTATTTGCTGAATCAATTTTTTAAACGTTCGAGTTTGCTGGAAGAGAAGAAAGAAGAGACGATTAAAAGTTTATATAAAAATACCTCTAATTATGTTTTAGCGATTATCGTTTTAATTGCGGCCATTAAACCGTTTTTCGCAGACTTAAGCGAAGTCATTCTCGCTGGGGGGATTATAGCTGCTGTAATCGGCTTTGGTGCACAAAAAGTTGTAAATGATATAATAAGCGGGATTTTTATGGTATTCGAAGGAACGATTAAAGCTGGCGACTTCATCCATTTAAATGAAGAGGCTGAAGGGGGAACGGTTGAAGAAATCGGTTTTCGTATTACGAAAATCCGATTGCTGAACGGGAAGCTTTTAACGATTTCCAATGGTGAAATACGCAAAATGGTAAACGGATCGGTCTATAAAAGGCGTATTTTCGAAAGCATCATTTTTTCATTTAATGAAGATCCGATTCGAGTGAAGGAGATATTTGAGAATGTTTGCAATGAATTGAATTTAAAGCACTATGCCTACTTAAAAAGAGATGAAAAGACCGGTGAAATTGAAGAAAAATATCAGGTTTACGGTTTTCATTCGATGGATAGCAGTCCTTTAGGCTATAAAATATCGGTTGTTGCAACAGTGAATGATACCGATTATATAACGGCCGTGTTAGAAGCTAAGGAATTACTGGCTAAAACAATTTACAGAGAAAAAATCAAGATGGCTGAATCGTATGTGAATGTTGAAAAACGCACGCAAGAACAGCAACTTCCATCATAATAAGCAATCTCGAGTACCTAAACATTTTTTAGGTACTTTTTTTTGTGCAGATAAGTTTTAGAAAACGAAATATTAAGTTTATTTTCATATCAATATGATATAATAGTGATATCATATTGATATGAGGTGAGGTTAAATTGAGTGAAAAACCGGTGTTTAAGCTGAATGGTTACCTTGGAATTCTTGTTGCTGTTATATTCATTATATTGGGGGCTTGGATTTTCGTTTTCACAAATTTTAATGGAATAATGCTTTCAGCAGCAGTTTTGTTAGCTTTAATTGGAATTGTTTCATTGACTGGGCTTACAATTGTACAGCCGAATGAAGCGAAAGTTGTCATGTTTTTTGGAACGTACATCGGTGTTATTAGAGAACAGGGCCTTTGGTTAACAGTTCCTTTAACGATGCGTTCGACTGTGTCGTTGCGAGTTGTGAACTTCAACAGTGATAAGTTGAAAGTCAACGACCTAGAAGGCAACCCGATTGAGATTGCTGCAGTAGTTGTATACAAAGTAGAAGATAGCGCAAAAGCGACTTTTGATGTTGAAGGTTACAAAAACTTTGTTCAAATTCAAAGTGAAACAGGCATTCGCCATATCGCCAGTCAGTATGCCTATGATCATTTTGAAAAAGAAACAGAAATGTCATTACGTAAAAACAGCGATGAAATTGCGGCTTTTCTGGCAAAGGATTTGCAAACAAGATTATCAGTTGCTGGTGTCGAAGTCATTGAGGCACGAATTATGCATCTTGCTTATTCATCAGAAATCGCCTCAGCTATGTTACAAAGACAGCAGGCACAGGCTGTTTTATCAGCACGTAAAGTCATTGTTGATGGCGCGGTAGGAATGGTGAAAAGTGCGATCGAACAATTGGCGGAACAAAACGTAGTCGATTTGGATGATGATAAAAAAGCACAAATGGTTAATAACTTGATGGTTGC
>JBJEFO010000366.1:0-8447 GCA_051874135.1 Lysinibacillus sp. | reverse complement strand
ATGCGGAACGTGCGGCTAGCGCAAATGCGAAAGAACAACCTGTTGAGTATATATCTTTTAAAAGTAAGAATTGATTTTGATGTTGAAGCATAAAAGAGAAACATAAAACCTTGCCGAAAATAGGCGATGAAAAATTTTATTTTCGTGGAATTATAACATGCCCGTTTTTCATAAATTACGTTATGAAAAAGTACATGATGCTAATTTTAATCATTGTTTTGTTATTTATCATTCCGTTGCGTTATAAAAATAATGAAAGCAAGCCAGCAGCAAAGGAGGAGTGTGAGATTTTTATTACGCTTGCTGGGGCAAATGAACAAATGCTAATTGAACAATATTTAATCGGTGTTCTCGCAGGAGAGATGCCGGCTAGCTTTCATATTGAAGCATTGAAAGCACAAGCAGTAGCGGCAAGAACATATGCGATTCATCAAACAAATTACGGGGCAACACCTATTCAGCAAACAACAGCCCATCAAGTATATAAAGAAGAAATCAATCCGAAATACGAAGAAAAGTTAAAAGAAGCAGTAAATGCTACAAAACATCAAATTTTAACTTATAATAATAAGCCTATTACAGCAATGTTTCATGCAGCGTCAAACGGTCGAACTGAATCAGCGCAAAATTTTAGTGGAGCGCAAATTGCTTATCTTACAACGGTTTCAACACCGGAAGAATATACTGAGACACAAACATTTACGCTTGCTGAGTTCAATGAACAGCTTAAAGGGGCGTATACGTTGGTGCAAATTGCACAAGCACAAATTACGCGTAACGATACAAATCGTGTCGAGCGCATTACAATTGGCCAAAAAACATGGACGGGACGCGAATTTCGCGAGTTGCTTCGTTTAAAATCAACAGACTTTACGATTAATGTAAATAACGAAATAGAAATTCAAACAAAAGGTTATGGTCATGGCGTCGGGCTGAGTCAGTATGGTGCAAATGAACTCGCATCAAATGGACGAACAGCACAGGAAATTCTCGCACATTATTATCCCGACACAACACTTACTACACTAGCTTGTTCAAAAGATTGAACATAGCGTTTTAATCGCTAAAGAAAAAATTACAAAATTTATGTAAAATTTCGTCATAACATTGTTTAAAATCACCAAAATGTGTTAATGCTAGCACTCGAGGTGATAAACTATGGGAGAGAACAAACAAACTACTTCTCCGAAAACGTTGGTCGACAAGCCTTGGTTTTGGCCAGCTGTCTATGCAGTCATTGCGATCGTTATGATTGCGTTTATTGTACTTTATAATGTACTAACAACTCCGGATGATGGTGCAGATACATTGCAACCTGTATCACAGGAACCGGAAACAACCGTTGAAACAAATGCAAGAGAAGAAACAATGAAGTATCCATTTGAAGAGGCATTCTTAAATAACGTCAAGGTTATCCAAGATTATTATGATGTGTCAGCAGATGCTGCAACACGAGAAAATGCACTACTTGTTTTTAATCAAACCTACTCGACGTCAAATGGTATTTCAATCGCTATTAATAGCGAGCCATTCAAAGTATTAGCTGCGCTTAGCGGTGAAGTAACAGAAGTGAAGCTAGATAAATTTACTGGCAACACGATTACACTTACACATGAGGGTGGCTATACAACACGCTATACATCTGTTGGTGACATCGTTGTACAAGAAGGTGATGTTGTTGCACAAGGTGAACCGATTGCAACAACAATTGAAAACGAATGGAACCCAACAGCTGGAATTCATCTTCATTTTGAAGTATTAAAAGATGGAGAATACATGAATCCAAGAGAGTTGCTGTCATTCGAGTTCTAACGCTCCTACACGCGGCATAAGCTGAATAAACACGCGATTGAAAGGAAGAGAGCGTGCACGAGCATATTCGGCATCGCTGCGTGAAATTGGGGCAGCTGCTTCTAGAGACAGGAGAGACCGTTCGCGCCATCGCTAAATTGACAGGCTATTCCAAGAGCACAGTCCATAAAGATCTGACAGAACGCCTGGAAAAAGTAAACGAAGCATTATCGGCTGAGGTAAAACAAGTATTAGCATACCATAAATCAGTCAGGCATCTTCGGGGAGGAGAAGCGACACGGAAAAAATGGCAACAGAAACAGCAAACAGACCCGCAGATTCATATGGACAAAAAAGCGTTTTGACGAGTATCCAATAATCGTCAAAATGCTTTTTTAATTGTAAAATATTATTACTAAATTAGCTGTAAAAGGAAATTGCTACCGATAAATATAGGTGTAATTAATCCTCTAATATGATAAAATGGTCAAGATAAATAGATATGAACGTGTTTATGTTGGAAAAGTTGGGAAGGAGATTAAAAAAACATGTTTTCTAAAGATATTGGCATCGATTTAGGTACGGCGAATGTACTGATTCACGTGAAAGGAAAAGGTATCGTATTAAACGAACCATCTGTTGTAGCAATTGACAAAAAGACAAATAAAGTGCTAGCAGTTGGTGAGGAAGCACGTCAAATGGTAGGTCGTACACCGGGCAATATTATGGCGATTCGACCATTAAAAGATGGTGTTATTGCAGACTTTGACTCAACAGAAGCGATGCTAAAATATTTTTTAAATAAATTAAACGTAAAAGGCTTTTTATCAAAGCCACGTATTTTAATTTGCTGTCCGACGAACATTACGAGCGTAGAGCAAAAAGCGATTCGTGAAGCAGCAGAAAAATCAGGCGGTAAAAAAGTTTATTTAGAAGAAGAACCGAAAGTAGCTGCAATTGGCGCGGGAATGGATATTTTCCAGCCAAGCGGAAATATGGTAGTCGATATCGGTGGTGGAACGACAGATATCGCGGTTCTTTCAATGGGCGACATTGTAACAAGCGAATCAATTAAAGTAGCAGGGGATGTATTTGATAATGACATCTTGCAATACATAAAGAAAGAGTACAAGCTATTAATTGGAGAGCGCACAGCAGAGCAAATTAAAATGACAATTGGCACTGTATTCCCTGAAGCTAATCGTGATGAATCGATGGATATTCGTGGGCGTGATATGGTTACAGGTTTACCACGTACGATTACAATTCATTCTAGTGAAATTGAGAGAGCACTGCATGAATCTGTAGCAATGATTGTACAATCAGCGAAAAACGTATTGGAAAAAACACCGCCAGAATTATCAGCGGACATTATCGACCGAGGTGTTATTTTAACTGGTGGTGGTGCATTATTACACGGCATCGATCAATTACTAATGGAAGAATTAAAAGTTCCAGTATTTGTAGCAGAAAATCCAATGGACTGCGTAGCAGTTGGTACAGGCATTATGCTTGATAACATTGATCGCGTAGCTTCAAAAAACTAACTTTCGAGGTGTATTTCTATGTTCAAAGGTTTCTATACAGCAATGTCTGGTATGACAGCTCAGCAACGTAAAACAGAAATTCTAACAAATAATATGGCAAATGCAAATACCCCAGGTTATAAATCGGATCAATCGACAATCCGTTCATTCCCGGATATGTTAATGTCGGCGATTACGTCAAATGGTATTCCAACAGAGCACGGTTTAAATGTTTTAAAGGCCACGCCTGTTGGTGCATTAAATACAGGTGTTTATTTGCAAGAAACGTTAGCAAACTATGCACAAGGCTCATTACAACAAACAGGATTATCGACAGACGTAGCATTAATCAATGGACAATTGCCAATCGATCAACAATCAGGGAATCCAGGTGCGATTTTCTTCCGTGTTCAACATCCAGATGGCAATGAAGCCTACACACGTAACGGCAACTTTACGTTAGACGGACAAGGTAATCTTGTAACAGGTATGGGACTACAGGTACTAGATAGCACTGGCAATCCAATCCAACTTGGAAGTGATAAGTTCACAATTTCACCAGAAGGAAATATTACGGATGAAAATGGTGTACAAGTAGCACAACTTGGTGTTGCATTTTCAGCAAATACAGATGTTCTCATGAAACAAGATAATGGTTTATTCCGCATGTTAGAGGGGGAAGCATTACCATCAGCATATGAAGTTGAAGGCGTGACGTTCAGCATGCAGCAGCAATACTTAGAAGCATCAAATGTCGATGCATCGCAGTCGATGACGAATTTGTTGACAGCATACCGTGCATACGAAGCGAACCAAAAGGTGTTACAAGCTTATGATAAGAGTATGGATAAAGCTGTAAATGATATTGGTAGAGTATAGGGGGCTTAGCAGATGATTCGTACAATGAACACAGCGGCAAATACATTAGGGCAACTTCAAGTTCAATTGGATACAATTAGTAATAATATTGCTAATAGCAATACGGTCGGCTATAAAACGAAGCAAGCAAATTTCCAAGAGTTACTGTATCAGCAATTTAATAACGACAAGCAAGACCCAACAGTGCGTCAATCGCCAGTTGGTATTCGCTATGGTGTTGGTGCACATGTAAGTCAAATTCAGTCAAATGAAAATCAAGGCTCATTGCAAATTACAGGACGCAACCTAGATTTCGCATTTACACAGCCAAATCAATATTTCAATGTGGCGATGCAAGACGGGTCAACAGCTTATACACGTCAAGGAAATTTCTATATGTCACCACAGGGAGATGGGACAAATCTGTTAGTAACAGGTGATGGTTATCCAGTACTTTCTGCTAACGGTACGTCAATTACATTCCCAGACGGCGTTTCAGGATTTACAATGTCTGAAGCTGGTACATTAAATGTAGACTATCCAGATGGGCAAGTTATTCAATTTGACTTAGCAGTAACGCAAATTACAAAACCGCAAGTAATGGAACATTTAAATAACGGTGCTTACATAAGCTTACCGAATAATTTACAAGAACTTGGTTACGCTGAAGGTGATGTTTTAACGGAATTACAAGGTTTAAACCGTAATGAAGTAAGCATGCAAATCGGTACGTTAGAATCTTCGAATGTTGATTTATCGAAAGAAATGACAGATTTAATTGCAGCGCAGCGCTCGTATCAATTTAATTCACGTGCAATTACGATTGCTGATCAAATGCTTGGTCTTATTAATGGCATTCGATAAGTAAATTAGGGAGAACAACTATGATGAACGAATTAAATGAAACAGTTGAAGAACAGCCGAAAAAGCGAAGAACACAGGAGCCAGCTACCGAGAAACAGACGAGAAGTTGGGTGCGAATTCGTCTGTTACCGATTTGGCTTCGTATTATTTTAGTTTTGCTATTATTTATTATAGTAGCAGCAATCGGACTTGTTTTTGGCTATTCGGTCATCGGTGAAGGCGAGTCTAGCGATGCACTTAAGTGGAGCACGTGGAAGCACATTCTAGATATTATAAATGGAGTAGAGGAATAGTTCGTACGCTCTTATGAATAAGGTACTTAAGTATTGATTATTCATATAAGAAACAACATCATTTCACCATTTTTTTGGTTGAGAGATGTTGTTTTTCGTACGGACTATGCCTTTTCAGTTCGTCGTTTCATGATTATTTAGGTTACTGGAGAGGGAATTTCTAAGTATACATAGTTCACAGGGGGATATATATGTTAAATGCAGAGCAAATTCAAGCGATTTTACCTCATCGCTATCCATTTCTTTATGTGGATCGCATCATAGAGATTGAAGAGGGAAAACGTGCGGTCGGTATAAAAAATGTGTCGATAAATGAAGAGTTTTTTAATGGACATTTTCCAGGCTATCCGGTAATGCCAGGTGTTTTAATTGTCGAGGCATTAGCGCAAGTCGGTGGTGTGGCGTTACTAAAGGCAGAGGCAAATAAAGGACGTCTTGCATTTTTGACAGGGATAGATAATTGCAGATTTAAACGCCAAGTAGTTCCAGGTGATCAATTACGCCTTGAAGTGGAATTTATTAAGTTGCGTGGTCAAATGGGCAAGGGAAAAGGGATCGCTACTGTAGACGGAGAACTTGTTTGTGAAGTTGAAATTTTATTCGCATTAGGACCGGTAAACGACTAATTTGCTTTTCTTGTGCAAAAAATATAAAATAAAAAGGTTAAAATAAAAACAACGATTGCATATACGTAGGTTTGGCTTTAAACGTAGGAGGTTTTAAATAGATGTATAAAGGACTGTCTTCAGGCGTCAAAATAAGTATTACCCGTTCTATCTCAACTTCATTTGAATCATATTTGGCGAGTATTGGCTGGGATGAAGAGAAATTCTCGATGGAAGATTTTGTCGCAAGTTGGCAAAAATATTTTACAGAGAATGCAGCTTGGTTCGATAAAGTACCGCAAGAAGTATTAATGAGCACTGAATTTCATGAAGAAATTGCTAAAAAGATCGACGAAGTAATCGCAAAAATTTTAAATGAAAAACCAACGAAGAAGCAAATTGAATCAATCGAAAAAATGCAAAAGCAACTTGGAACAAATTATACTTTTGATTGTAAAGCTGAAGCTTCGTATGTAGAACAACTACTAAAACAACGATTAAAATAGATATGTAATGTTAGGATAGTTCCCTCTTTTCTCGGGTACTCTACTGTTGACTACAATGTAGTCAATTGAAGGCGGAGAAAGGAGGGACTTTTAATGTGGAAAAAGGGCTTAATGGTGGTCTTATTGAGTGGTACACTTGCCGCGTGTAACAACAATGCAAATGACCAAACGCCGATGAGGGATAACGAGCAGGGTGTCGGTGATTTCGTAACGCCGAATGGTAATAACAACGGCTCCAACCGTATAAATGAAAATAATGCCAATATCGATACGCCAATGATCAACCAAGGTGATAGCGGTAACAATGGTGCTACTCCTAATGGTGCTACTTCCAATGGTGGTAACAACATGAACGGTGCCGGTGGTAATCATGGTGAAAGTGGGAACAATACCATTAATGACAACAACGGTGCCACTAATCGACAAGGTAATGTACTGGACCCAGTAGAGGACGCTGCAGATCGAATTGTCGATGATGGAAGAGATATTGTCGATGATGTACGTGACGATCTTGACGGCAAAAATAATAACAACCGATAAGTAAAAAGCGTAACTGTAATTCAATTTGCAGTTACGCTTTCTCTCGTTAAAGACCATCATGTACATTAAAATGGGGCTATCGTATTAAATGTTTTTTAACTTCGGGCGTTCTTTCATACCGCTTTCAAAGCGAGCAAGTAACTCTTCATTCGACAACCCTTCTGCTAAAAGCTCTTGCAATAATTGTTCGGCATAGCGTTTTCGCTGCGCTTTTAATGTCCCTTTTAATAATACGGAAATATGATCTCCTATGTCCTTGATATTGCTTACGACAAGTGAAAATGCTGCGGGTTCATTGTCAGGGAATGAGATGACCGCACGTGCATCAAACACCGTATTAGAAGCAAGGAGTGGCTCAAATACATCACGGTACGTGTTTGGGATATAAAGCTCTAAAATCCATGAATTATGGCTATTTTCCTGATTGATAATGATGCCATCTGTTAGCGGAATTTGTTGCATGTTGCCTGTTGATAGCAAGTCGAATGCCAGCATTTTAAATGTTTTTATCTTCCTCCACCTGACTTTCTTTTTGAAGTCATTATAACATACAAAAAGTTAGCAAATTAGAAAAATGAGTAAATTTGAATAAGTCGTCTTTCTTCACTAATAACAATGAAAACGGTTACTATTTTTATTTTCTCTGCATCGTCAAAAATGATTTTTTACTTAACAAAATGATAGCAAATATTCATTTTCGCACTTTGCTAGAAATCATTGTTATGTAATAAGATGATTTCAACGAAAGGAGGTGTGAAAATGAATCAAGTCGGACTGGTCGGTCACTTGACAAAAGATCCTACTCTTCGACAATTAAATGAAAATAGATCGACGGTAAGCTTTGTCATAGCAATTAATCGAAATTTCCGTAACAACCAGGGCGGAGTAGATGCAGATTATTTACTTTGTGTTGCCTGGGGGAAGCTTGCGGAACGGATTGCAAAGTATTGCGGGAAAGGGTCATTAATAGGTGTGACTGGACGTTTGCAATCTAAAACATATACGAACAGAGACAATATTAAAGTTTATACGACCAACGTTGTTGTCGAAGATGTCCGATTTTTCGCATTGAAGCAGCGAGAGGAGCAGCTCGCAATAGAAGCTTCAACATATAGTTCGATGCAAAATGAAGAAGTTCCGCTAGAAGAGCAATTTGTACTTCCTTCTGAGGATGAGGAAGCAAATGCACAAGCAAACGCACAAACAGTGACAGTAGTTTAACTCGTACTTGTTGAAGAAGGTAAAGGAATGATGATTTGCTTTCGTTCGAGCATTTCAAGATTAACATGTATTAACTCTGTAAAAAATGACTGTACAATTATTTACCCCACATTAAAACTTACGGTATATCGCTATCTATACCGTATAACTCCTAAAAACTAAATAAAGATTAGAACCGATAATAAAAGAGAGTCTTTCCTGCGTGCGTGGCAAAAAAGACTCTCCTTCTTTTTATGTTTCTAA
>JBJEFO010000365.1:0-1959 GCA_051874135.1 Lysinibacillus sp. | reverse complement strand
ACGGACGAGCCGGGCCAGCAACGAAGAATGCGAGCGTTTTTCAACAGTCTGAAAAGGCTGCTTCTATTGTGAAGCAGCCTTTTTAATGCGTAATGTAATGCCCTTAAATTAAATGTAAGTTTCATCCCGTTTTCGCTCATGATAAGATAAATATATCTTATTTATGTAAGGAGAATTTAAAAAAATGAGAAATAATCTGGTCGAACGCTTTATTACATATGTAAAAGTAGATACACAATCCAACGCACAAAGCACTACTTGTCCAACTACACCAGGCCAACTTACTCTCGCAAACATGTTAGTAGCTGAATTGAAACAAATCGGCATGACAGAGGTAACCATAGACGAAAATGGTTACGTGATGGCTACATTACCAGCCAACACAGATAAGGATGTTCCAACGATTGGTTTTCTGGCTCATGTCGATACAGCTACAGATTTCACAGGAACGAATGTAAATCCTCAGTTTGTCGAAAACTATGATGGCAAAGATATTATTTTAAATAAAGATCTACAGGTAATCATGTCTCCGACAGACTTCCCGGAGCTCAAACAATACAAAGGACACACATTGATTACGACAGATGGCACGACTTTACTTGGAGCTGATGACAAAGCGGGCATCGCCGAAATCATGACTGCCATGGAATACTTGATTCAGCATCCTGAAATTAAACATGGAAAACTGCGTGTTGCCTTTACACCAGACGAAGAAATCGGTCGAGGACCGCACAAATTCGACGTCGAAGCTTTCAATGCCACATACGCCTATACAATGGATGGCGGACCACTTGGTGAATTACAGTACGAAAGCTTCAACGCAGCAGGTGCAACGATTACTTTCAAAGGAAAAAATGTGCATCCTGGTACAGCCAAAAACAAAATGATCAATTCTGCAAAAATCTCTATGGAGTTCCAAAGCAAATTACCTACCGATGAAGCACCAGAATGTACGGAAGGATACGAAGGTTTCTATCATCTCCTTTCAGTGGCAGGCGATGTGGAAGAAACAAAATTGCACTATATTATCCGCGACTTCGACAAACAAAAGTTCGTTGATCGCAAGGCGTTCATTCAGCAAATAGTCAATGAACTGCAAGAGAAATACGGAAAAGACCGTATCCTTTTGGAGATGAATGACCAGTACTATAATATGGGGGAAAAAATCAAACCTGTAAAACATATCGTGGATATTGCGTACGATGCAATGAAAAATTTAAATATCGAACCGATGATTCAACCAATTCGCGGTGGCACAGATGGTTCACAATTATCTTACATGGGGCTTCCGACACCGAACATCTTTACGGGCGGAGAAAACTATCATGGTAAGTTTGAATATATTTCAGTTGAAAATATGCTTAAAGCAACAAATGTCATCATTGAAATGGTGAAATTATACGAGCAAAGAGCGTAAACTATTACACATAAGCCAAAAGCTGCTTAAGTAAGCGGCTTTTGGCTTATACTTCCAACGTTTTTATCTAAAATTGTCACATAAACACCGTAAAAAAAGCCGCATTTTTTATATAACAGATTAATAAAAAACTATATAACAGCTTCAAAAACTACTCTAAAAAACGTCTTTTTCCATCCCTCTAAATAAACTAAAAAATCAAAAAAACACCGTTTTTAACCAAAAAATCGACAAAAAAAGAACAAAAATGCTCATTTGTTCACAAAAAATACATATTTAACCGCTCACAAAATAAATAATCTGTTGTACTATAAATTCAACAACTGTTATATCGCATTACATACTTTGTAAATGCTTAAATATAAGACTGACACATGACAACCGAGAGGCGGAATAAAACATGGAACAATGGAAAGGCTTTCAAGCTGGCGCTTGGCAAAAAGAAATTGATGTACGTGACTTCATTATAAACAATATTACAGTATACGATAAAGATGATTCATTCTTAGAAGGACCAACTGAAGCAACAAAGCAACTTTGGG
>JBJEFO010000364.1:0-1964 GCA_051874135.1 Lysinibacillus sp. | reverse complement strand
GGGAAGTACCATCTTTGTACCGGGTACCGTTACATCCATTTCATTTGCAGGATTGCTTGTAGCTGCTTAAAATTTTCTGTTCCGATATTATTTTCGATTGTTGTATCAATTTCTTTTTTTATTTCTAAACTCCGATGGTAAGTTTCTTCGCCTAAAGGTGTTAGTTCTACTCGTCTTTGTGTTTTTGGTGTTTTGATTAACTCTGTTTGAACTAATTTTTTTTCTTCAAGTACTTTCACAAATTTATGCACTGCTTGTTTGGAAATTTCAACCTTCTTCAAAATATCTGGAATAGTTGATGCCCCGCCGTGTATGCAGTTTAATATATACCATTCGGAAGTAGTAATTTGTATATTGTTTTGGATATTCCAAGTAGAAGCTACTGCATCACGCAATTGCTTGTAGTGTTTGTATAATAATTCAATCGTCTCGCTCATAATGTCCTCCTTTGCCATCCACTATATACAAGCTCGCTCTATAGGTCAATTAAGTTGACCAAAAAAGTTCTATAAGTTATAATAGATTATGGTAAACTATGTTGACCTTAGGGGGTGAAAGTATGTTTTCAATAGGTGATACAGTGTTCTACGGTGCGAACGGTGTTTGTTCTATAGAGGATATTACAGAGCAAAAATTTGGTGGTGAAGCGCAGTCTTATTACACATTGCGTTCACATCATAACACGAATGTTACGCTATATTATCCAGTGAATGCAGTGAATTCAAAGCTGAAAAAAATCATGACAAAGGATAAAGCGAAGGCAGTTTTACAATGTTTTGAAAACTCAGCTGACCCGTGGAATGACAAAATGACAGCACGTAATCATTCATATCAAGTAGTAATCAAATCAGGGGAACATTTAGAAATTGCCCAAATGATGAATACATTACTTCGAAAAAAACTGGAGTTAGAGGCAATTGATAAAAAATTACCCGCTCAGGATACACAAATTTTACAAAATGTTAGCGCAATTCTTTATGAAGAATTGGCGACAACACTAGAAACAACAGCTAATGCTATATCGCATAAGGTTGATCAAATCATTCAAAAGAATTAACAATAGTAAGCACATGAGTCTGAAAAGATTGATGTGTTTTTTTGTGGTTAAAATGCAGTCCCCGGGGAAGTGCCACCTTCGTACCACCTTCGTGCCACCTTTGTACCGGGTACTTCCCTGGCACCTCTATTATTGTTTTTACAGTTTATTGGAAAAGTTATACAATGATAATGTCAGTATACTTTTAATTTTTGCGAAGGGTTATTTTATTTAGCTGTCGTTTCTACAAATACAGCTGCTAAAAAAATGTACACTTCGCTAGGTTTTGAAGTGTTTGGTACTGAAAAAAGAGGCTTGAAACTAGGAGAAGACCATTACTATGATGTCGATTTTATGATTTTGTATTTATAAAAGAGTCTAATCGACGCTAAAAGGACTGATGAACATAAAAAAGAATCTCATTCATGCTTATCATAAGCTAAGGTTACCTAAACAATTTTCAATAAGCTATGTAGACGAAATATTAAAAGAAAAATATAAAGCAATAGAAGTAGACGTAAAAGAACTTGCTCAATATGTTGATGTGAATAAAGCAGCAAAAGCTTATTTTCTTAACGATCCAGTTATTTTAAATGATTTATTTAGCGAAAAAGAGAGACAGACACAAAAACAAATTAGTGAGATGTGGAAACATGCTGAAGAGCAAGGTATATTGAAACCTTTGAATACGAATGATCCAGATTATGATAGAGAAAAAAGGAACGATGATATCGCGAAAGGAAAGTTAATCTTCATTGTGCTGGAAACGGAAGACGGAGAGCATGTAAGTAGCTCACACCAAAGTGGCGAATGCAGGAAACTATCAAGCGAGTTAACTGTCTATAGTGGGATTAAACCGGAACAATGTAGAGAAGGAAATGAATATTTCGAGTTCTACTTGAATGCACTCGTTACGGCGGGGTTTATC
>JBJEFO010000363.1:5073-8510 GCA_051874135.1 Lysinibacillus sp. | reverse complement strand
TTTACTCATTATAAGTTAGTATTGAAAAAAGCTGGGCTTACGAGAAATCGTAAGTCCAGCTTTCATTTTTAAATCGATGATGGGCGTGATGCTTCTGAAATGTCAGCACCGTCTAATTTCTCTTCTTTCTCTTCTGCAGTAGCTGCTACTGCTTCAATTCCTTCTGTTGCTTCTGTAATTACTTCTTCTACTGCTGATACTACTTCATCTAATGGTTCTTCTCCTTCAGATGAAACAGTACCGTCATCAAAAACAGTTGGTGCTTTTGAAGTTTTTGACTTCACTTTATCAACCAATTGCGTAGATTGATCTTTTAACTGTTGAGAAAGTTCAACGCTCTTATCTTTAATATTGACAGCTTGATGTGCAACATCCCCACGCAGTTCACGTCCTGCTTTTGGTGCTAATAATAATCCTGCTGCCGCACCAACAATACCACCGACTAAAGCACCAATAACAAAATCCTTCATATTGACAGACGATTCCTCTCCATAAATCGCTCTGTTACTGTCCACGTAATACACTTGTGGCAAGTTAGATGATCCGTTATCATTTACTACTTCATGACGTTTTTCAGTCATACCTACACCCTCTTTACTTTTATTTATTTTTTTCCGGTGATTTATTATCAACTACAGCAATGTCCTGTTCATTAATCGTTTTACGTTGACGCCATTTATCAGCAATCCCCATCGCAACATTACTCCACTGCACAACTTGCGCAATTTTTTCTTCATTGCGATCTACTTCTTTGGAAATAGTCGCCGTAACACGTTGAACAGATGTATTTAAACCATTAACTGAGTCGCCAATTCCTTTAACTGCTTGTACTACTGAATTTAACTTCTCGGATTTTTCCGAAATATCATCTGCTAATGAGTTTGTTTTTGTTAATAGGGTTGTTGTCTCGCGTGTAATCCCTTCCATTTGCCCTTCAATACCTGCTACCGTTGATGCGATATTATTTAATGTGTTTTTTAAGGAAAATAGTGTTACACCAATGCTAATACATAACACTAAAAAACCAATTGCCGCTACTAGCGCCGCGATATACAGTACTACTTCCATGTGATGACCTCCTAAACGTAGTTATCTTTTATGTTCGACAAAATATATAAGAATCCTGCATTCTTTATTGAAAAACAGCCCATCCTTTAAAAAAAGAATAAGCTGTTTTACCTGTTCGTCACACACTACTGCTAAATTTGTTCCAAACAGCTTAATCAGTTATGCACAACGTCTATATTTTGTTTCAACCTTGTAAAATTTTTTCAAACGCATCTTGGAATTTATGTACGTCTCCTGCGCCCATAAATAAAAACACTGCGTCTTTATGTGCTTGTAGTACATCGATTGTTTCCGTTTTCAGGATTGTGCTTCCTTCAATTAAATCTGCTAAATCACTAATCGTTAGCGTGCCAGCTTGCTCGCGTGCGGAACCAAAAATGTCACATAAATACACTGCATCTGCTTTGCTTAAACTATTAGCAAAATCCTGTAAGAAAGCTTGTGTACGCGTGAATGTATGCGGTTGGAAAATAGCGACAATTTCACGGTCTGGATATTTTTGGCGAGCAGCTTGTAACGTTGCTGAAATTTCTGTTGGATGATGTGCATAGTCATCTACCAATACATTGTTCCCAATCTTTGTTTCAGTGAAACGTCTTTTTACACCGCCATACGTATTTAATCGTTCTTGGACAAGCTCTGCTGGAATTCCTTCATAATGGCATAGCGAAATAACAGCTAACGAGTTTAATACCGCATGATCTCCGTATAGCGGAATAAAGAACTTATTGTAAAACTCATTGCGCACATATACTTCGAATTCTGTTCCCTCCGTTGTTTTCACAACATTACGAGCTGCAAAATCATTTTCCGTACCAAAGCCATAGTAAACAACTGGTACGTTCGCTTGAATTTTTTGCAGTTGCTCATCATCGCCACAAGCAATAATAGCTTTTTTCACTTGTAATGCAAGCTCTTGGAATGCACTGTATACATCATCAATATTTTTAAAATAGTCCGGATGATCGAAATCAATGTTCGTCATTACCGCATAATCTGGATGGTACGCTAAAAAATGTCGACGATATTCACACGCCTCCATAACAAAATACGAAGCGTCTTTTTTACCTGAACCGGTACCATCACCAATTAAGTATGAAGTTGGCTTATAACCTCCAACTACATGACTCATCAAACCTGTTGTCGATGTTTTACCATGTGCGCCTGTAATGGCGATAGACGTGTAATTGCCAATATAGTTACCTAAAAACTTATGATAGCGAATGACTTCTACACCTAATTCACGTGCCTTCACTAATTCCGGATGATCGTCTGGGAAGGCATTTCCGGCAATGACTGTCATTCCTTGTTTAATATTATTTTCATCAAATGGTTTAATTGTTATATTCCGATCACGTAAAGGCTGTTCAGTAAAATAATACGTTTCTACATCTGAACCTTGCACTTGCTCGCCTGCATCAAATAAAATTTGTGCTAGTGAGCTCATACCAGAGCCTTTAATACCTGTAAAGTGGAAAAGTGTCATGTTGAAACCTCCTAGGAGTACAATGCTCCCGATAAATATTGGATAATGCATTTTAAAAAATTTTTAAAAAAAGACTGTTCTATTATAGCACTTTTAAACCAGAACGCTAGTTGACCGACGATTTAAATTATTCCAAAATATTTTATTCGAACATCGAAATAATGTCTGATTCAGTGATGAATACTTCCCTCGGCTTACTTCCCCGTTGCTCGGATACAAACCCATTTCGCTCTAGCATATCAACAAGTCTAGCAGCACGGTTATAACCGATTTTATAGCGGCGCTGAATCGATGAAGTTGAAGCTGTCCCCTGTTCAAAAACGTAACGGCAAACTTCCTCAAATAATTCATCTTGTTCTTCAACAATTTCGGCTTTTTTTAGTAATTCATCATGTTGGAAGAAGTAATCCGGTTCTCCTTGTGTACGAACGTAAGAAATGATTTCTTCTATTTCATCATCGGTTACAAATGTACCTTGTAAACGTACCGGTGCTGGCATACCGTTTCCTAAATACAACATATCTCCGCGCCCTAACAATCGTTCTGCACCTTGCATATCTAAAATTGTACGCGAATCGACAGCAGAAGATACCGCAAATGCGATACGAGTAGGAATATTTGATTTAATTAAGCCCGTAATAACATCTACTGACGGGCGCTGTGTCGCAACAATTAAATGTATGCCACATGCGCGCGCTTTTTGCGCAATACGACAAATAGCTTCTTCTACATCAGCTGGTGACATCATCATTAAATCTGCAAGCTCATCAATTACAATTAGTATATACGGTAACTTATGTCCATGTTGACCTGACTTTTCTGCTTGTTGATTAAAACGCGTTAAATCACGTACACCTGCATGCATAAATAGCTGATAACGGCG
>JBJEFO010000363.1:0-4973 GCA_051874135.1 Lysinibacillus sp. | reverse complement strand
GCTTCTAATGGTGAATCAGATGTTTGGAATCCTTCACTATTTGTCACTTCCGATAAACGAACGGCTCGCGAAACACGATTCGGAATTTCGATACCAATGGAGTGTTTCCCCGGTATTGGCGCATCAATACGAATATCTCGCGCAGCAAGTGCTAGCTTTATATCATCCGCTAAACCGCGCACTTTACTTACCTTTGTACCGTGGGCAACCGTAATTTCAAATTGTGTTACGGCAGGTCCTTGAACAATCGACACAATTTCCGCTTCAATATGGAAATACGATAACGCTTTAATTAAACGCTCTCCTTGTTCATCCATCCAAGCCCAGTCTTCCGTCTTTTCTTCAGGTGGCACTAAAAAGCTTAATGGTGGCTTTTCATAATGATGGTTAAATTTCGGTGTAAATTCTGCCTCACCTACGGACTCAATCGTATTTTCAACATTTTCAGGTTGTGACAGTTCTACAGGCTGCTCCGGTTGCTCAGTTGGCGCCTGACGCTCTTCGTTTTGTTCGAATGTAAATCTATTTTGTTCATTCGGTATTTCGGTTTGTTCGGGTAGAGCTTCATTTCGCTCACTCGGTATTTCAACTTGTTCACGTACAGCTTCATTTTGCTCAATTAGCATTTCGATTTGCTCGTTTACTGCATCGTGTTGCTCATTGCACGCTTCATCTGAAACCGTTTCTGTTTCGTTTTGTTCACTTATCTCTACAGTATGCTCATTTTTAATGTTTTCCTCTACTTGTGTTGAAATCGTAGCGGAACTATCTTTTGTTGCGGCTTCAACTTGAAGAAACGGAATAAACATTTCCGATGTCGTTTCAGTCGTTGCAACACTTTCATCTGCTGCATTAGGTTCATCAGGTACTTTCTTGCCTGCTCTTTTTTTTCGGAGCTGCTCTTGAAAAATTTCCTTTGCTAGCAACTTGTCTTTATCAGATTTAAGCATTAATACATTAAACGGTAATCTACTACCCGTTGATACACGTTGTGGCTCATCTGTTTTCACTTGTACAAATTCATTTTGCTGTGCCTGTTCAACATTAAGCTGCCCGATATGAATCGTCGAGTTTTCGATCGTTAAATGTTTCACTTGCATATCTGAAAGCTGATCTTCCATGTCTTCCTTTGCAACATGATTTTCCTCATCTTCTTCTGCAATAATGAGTTCATCATTATTTTTATAGAACGATGGATTCACCTCAACTTTTGTCTGCGCATCCGGTACCGCTTCAATCATTAACTCTACTGAAGTTTCAATTTCTCGTGACGTGCTTTCACTAGCTTGCTCATTTAGCTGTTGTAGCGAATTATCGGCTACGTACGGTTCAGCTAATGCTTCATTTGAAACAACATCATTTGACGTATGTACATCTACAACTACAGGTTGCACAGCGCTAGGAAGCTCTTTTTCTTCTGTCATTGCAGCAGCTTCTGTTTTCTTATTTGCCACTAGCTGCTGAATAGGCTGTGGTTTTTTGAATCCATAAACAGGTGACGGTACATCTGTTGGTACAAAACGCTTACGATTTTCAAGTGGATTTACAAATTCTCGATTAATTGGTTTTTCTTCGCGAATCGGTTTTTTCGTTAAAAATTGTTCCTCGTCTCTCGTTACCGACAGTTTTCGGCTCTCTGCCTTCGGACGACGCAGTACAGTTGAATTCCCAGTACGCTTTTGACGACGTTCTAATAGTTCACGAATTCCTTGCGCTTCCACGTCATACACTTTAGAGATAGAATGCTGCAAATGCTTCGGCAATTCAAGTGGCCTTTCCTCAGGAGGTAAAGAAGACTGCTCTACACGAGAAACGCGCTGTTGTTTATGTTGCTGTGGTATAATTTCATCATCAGAAATTAACGGAAAACGGAAAGCGGACTTATTTTTAGTTTGCCGCTCTTCTTCAACATATAGTTCTTCTTGTTCTTCATTATAGTAGAATTCATCTTCATCATATTGCTCTATATCATCTTTAAATAATTTATTAAGTTTCTTTTTAAACCAATTCAATTACTCTCACTTCTTTCTACAAAAGCATAGCTCTTTTATTATAGAATAAAAATTGCCTGTACACCGCATAAAAACTATAGTTTACGCAAAAATATATATTATAGCTTGCGTCAAAATACATAAATTTCAAACAGTTTTTGTCATCAAAAGCATATCATACCGTAAATATAAAAGAAAAAGCTAGTACGACGGAAAAATTCCGGTACTAGCTTTACTTGTTATTTTGTTGGTGTAACGAATGCTGAACCTACTTCAGCATCTGTATCTAATACTAAAATACCTTTTACTTCTGGTGCACCAGGGATTGCTAACTCACGAGCTGAGCAAAGCATACCGAATGAATCTACACCACGTAAATTACCTGCTTTAATTAATAAACCAGACGGCATTACTGCGCCAATTTTCGCTACAACTACTTTTTGACCCGCTTCTACATTTGGTGCGCCACAAACGATTTGTAACGTTTCTTCACCTACGTTTACTTTACAAATGCTTAGTTTATCTGCATTTGGATGTTTCTCTTTTTCTTCAACATATCCAACAACAAATTTTGGTGAGAAATCTACATCTAAAGAAATTTCTGCACCATTTGCTGCAAGAGCAGCTTCGATTTTTTCTGCAAGCTCAGGCGTTACTTCTACTAAACCTTGAGCATCTAACTCCATATATTTACTAGCGTTGAAAAGGTTGAAACCTTTAATTTCACCTGTTGCCTCTTCTTTTAAAATGACAACATCACCTTTAGTTTCCGTTACTGTTTTTACGATTGCTTCTGTTGCTAATTGAACTAATAATACGTCTCCAACGTGTGGTTTGTTGTAAGCTACATTCATTTTTCTTCTTTCTCCTTTGACACTTTGTTTTTCGCTAAAATAAAGATCGGCTCTAACTTGCCATCCTCGTATACAAATGATAACGATGTAATTGGTACTGTACCGACTGTAAAGTAATGCATCGTAAGCTGTGCTAATACATCATACCCTACTTCTGAGCGAATATCACCTATAATTAGCACATCTTGATGTGGAACGGATACCGTCATATCACCCTCTATTTTTGAACGCATTTCTTTTAAGAAACCTTCATTCAAAATACGGCTAGCATCGTAGCCATCATTATGATTGATGAAGTAAAAAATACTGCCAGCTACTTCATCTTGCTTAAAGCTTGTAGGCAATTTTTTTACAGAAAAACGTGCTGCTTCACGAATTTGATCAGCCGTTACGTTTAATTTAGGTAGCATCGATTCATCGATTAAACGATATGTTGTGCCAAGGTCCAGTGCGTAAAAAATACGAGTTTCCGCTGTATGCTCTGTTGTCACAAAGGCATTACCCTCTTTCGATTTTAGAGGAAATGATGTCGAGCGGATAATTGGATATACTTGCGCTAATCCTTCAAATCCTTGTTGCTTTTCACGTTCCATCGCAAGAAACGTTTGTTCAATTGTATAAACGACCTCGTCAATAGCTGCTTCTTTTTTTTGTGTATATTTTGCTAAAATCTCTGGCAATGAAATATCCATCCCACGCCCAAGTGTTTTATGTTCAAGGCGTACTTTATCTTGTTCTTGGTCGAATACCCAGTTGAATTGCTCCTCGCCAAGACGATTTTTTAGTTCTTTTACTAATTGCGGTGATTTCAAACGATCACTTCCTTACATAGAAATAACGGTCCACCTAGGTGAACCGTTGTGCTTACTAAATATTGTATCAAAAAATCCTCTTTTTGCACGATTATTGCACTTTTACAGAACGGACAATTTCCATCATATCGACTAATTTTTCATCTATATTTTTATCTGCTGACATTGTCGTCATCTTTACACCGCCACTCGAAACAACAAGCTCGTACTGCTTTTCACTATGTTCAATAACCGCTACAAAGCCAAAAGCATCTTCAAATTCAAATGTCTGTTCTTTAATAATATTTAGACTTGAGTCGTTTACTAAATTATCATAATACAAACGACTATCCTCTGTTTCAATTGTGTTTACGAATAAAATGAATGAATCTTTTCCTTTTGTGACAATATAATTCATTTCATTTGTACCTTCTTCTACTTTATAACCACTAGGCAAATAAACTTTAATTTTACCAACTGTCGTTGTTGGTTCCACTGACTGTGCTTCAAATGCTGTAGCAGTTGATTTGACACCTTCTGTAATTTGCTCATCTACCGTCTTTCCACAACCCGTTAACATTACAGCTACTACACTTATCCAAATAAAATGAATCCATTTTCGATTCATCATAAAATTCCCTCGCTTTCTATTATGCCCTATATTGTAAGTTTTCTATTTGTCAAATTGCAAAAATGATGCTTCATGTTTCGTATGATAAAGCACTTGTCCTATTAAAAGTGTGACGATATGTTCAAACATCTCTTTACGATCAACTAGTCCTTCCGTAAAAATGCCGATTGCGCCTGCATGATGGCGAATATCCTTCGTCTTCGTGAAAACATCCATAACAGGTCCTAGCTCTTCACCGCTACGCAATTTCACTGCAATTTCCTCTGGTAACACAAAGGATGCACCTGAACTTGAAATGACCGTTCCATCTTTTAATGCGACAGCTCCCCAGTTACAGCAATACATCACATCTTCTATTTCGTAAACACCGCCCTCTAATCCGAAGCTAAGGTCCGCACCTGTTGCTTCACGGGTGTTAATAGCACGGTTAATGGCGCCTTGTCGTGTTTCTGCATCTGAAAATGGTTGCTCAGACACCCCAGACGGTACACTTATATGTTCAAATGTACACTGTTCAAAGTATTGTCCAGCTACCTCTTCAACCGCCGCTGTTTTTGCTTTATTTTTTGTTCCGATTGCAATTAACATACTAGTCAACTCCAGTAATTTTTGTTTTTTATATTAATATTTATAATGAGCAAATTTAAAAACGGCTCTTCGCCAAAATACGTTCTTGACCGCATATTCCGTTCCAGGCGGACGCGCA
>JBJEFO010000362.1:0-8557 GCA_051874135.1 Lysinibacillus sp. | reverse complement strand
TGGTAAAATATTTTCAATCATCCAGACGCCTCCTTCGCTCTATTTAAGCACGAGTGGGTGTCTTTAATCTATTATAAGGAATTTCCTTCTTCCTGTTCTTGTTGATTCGGTGGAGGGCTCATTGTACCGCGGTTTCCTCTTGGTCCGCCAAAACCACCGCCTCCACCTGGCATCATCATTCCACCACTATTTTCCGTAATACCACTTTCATTTACGTACGTCATTGCTTGTGCTGGTAATGTGAACTCTACGGAGCCCTTCATTTCTGTCATACTGCTTGCTTGTGAATAGACACCATTCTTTTCTTCACCTTTAACAGTTCCACCAAAGTTAAGTGTGTAGCTTTGTTCTTGTGCTAGATTTGGTGTGCTAATCACAATCGTCTGAAAAGCTTTTTCTGGTGCAACCGTCGCAACTACATCTCCGTTCGATGCCGTTACATTTACCGTAGTACCTGCCTCCTGTACATTTGTAAATGTCATCATCAGTGCATTTTGCGTGGATGTATCGGATATCCCCATCGCCATTCCACTGCTACCAGCTGCAATGAGCGTACCACCTTCAACTGTAAATGTACCATCATAATCTAGCGCGCCGTTACCAGCGTTTGTTGGACCATATACAACGACCGTACCACCTGTCATTTTAATACTACTGTTCGAATCAAGTCCGTCTCCATTAGCATTTACATACACATAGCCACCTTCTATTAATAATAGGCTCTCGCTAGCATTCGTTTCTTGTTGTGTTTCGGTTGTTTGTGTCGGACCGAAATCAGATGAACCACCGTTAATATTAATACCGTCGTCCGATGCTTTGACATAAATATCACCATCTTTAATTGTCACATTTATGCCTTCAATTCCTTCATAGCTTTTTTCAATACGAACTGTACCTGCCGTAATAACAACATCTGCATCCGCGTGAATGCCATCATCACCTGTATTGATTGTGAATTCTCCTCCATTGACTGTTACATTGCCATTACTATGCAGTGCATCTTCATTGGCATCAATTGTAAATGTACCACCTTCTATTTGTACAACATTTACAGCTTTAATGCCCTTAGTGCTTATTGATTCATCTTCTGATGTGGTTGCTTCGGTATTTGTTGTTGTCGGTGTTGTATTTTCCTCACCTTCTACTCTTGTAGGCGGCGTCATGCTCTGATTTTGGCCACCTGGTGGCATTTGGCCTGGCTCAAAGTCTTCTGGCATTTGTGACGGATCAAATTCGCCTTGTTGACCTGTAGGAGGCGTCATATTTTGTCCCTCCTGCCTACCACCCCTCTGCGGCATTTCACCTGATGCCATTTGCTCAAGCATTGTTTCAATATCCTCTATTGTCGTACCATCGGACAATTGACTTTCATCAATACTTGCTAGCAACTCTTCTTTCGTTATTTCACTTGCCATATACTGCTGGATTTGAGACGGATCAAGACCACCCATCATGCCACCTTGCATACCTGCACCAGCTTGCATGCCGCCCGTACCAGGCCCTTCTCCGACCGCTATTGTTTCTGGGCTACCGCCACCCGCAATGATAGAATATTGGCCATCTACAACAAGTACATCACGTTCGGACTGTACACCATCAGAACCTGCTGTTACATGTAAAGCACCACTTTGTAGCACAATGTTACCTTTTTCTGCATCCTCATCATTGGAGGATTTCACACCATCACCATTCGCTGTCACTTTAATATTTGCATCCCGCATTGCAAATAAATCACGGCCAACAACTCCATCATCCTGTGCACTTATTTCGATATTCCCACCCGTCACGATGAAATCATCTCGACTAACAATTCCATCATTATAATTGGCGTTAACAATTAACTTTCCATCGCCATTTATTGATAAATCGTCTTTACTGAAAATCGCCCCTGAAGGCTCCTCTTCCTCTGAAGCAAATACATATTCCTTAGCATCGGTTAATACATTTTCTGTTCCTGCTTCAAGAGAAATTACAGTTTGATCAGCTTGCTTTACATAAATCGCTGCACTCGTTGATGATGTAATAGAAGTACCGTTTAATATTAATCGTACTGTGCCAGCATCCTCTGCATCAACGACGATTTGGCCGTCATCAAGCGTTCCTTCAAGTACATACGTACCAGTCGTACGAATTTCAATATTCCCGTCCTCAATTACAACACCGCCTGGACCATCTGCTACAGCGGAAGCACCATTTAAATCAATCTTTGTAAAGTTACTACCTTGCCATTCGGAGTAAAAATCGTCATCCGAATATTTCACATATTGTGCAATTAACGCTTCGGTATCACTACTAGTTTGCGCCTCATCATTACTACAAGCACTAAGAATTACTGCTGTTAAAATAAACGGTGCTATATATTTTAATTTCTGCATATAAATCCCCCTACAAATTAAGGAGACCTGTCCAATCAGATCTCCTCCTTTTCTTAAGCTGTAAAGTTACCATCGTAGCTTAGCATGACAGAAGAAGAAACACCGTCTACTTTTGAAATGCTTGAAACAAGTTGTGAATCATTTTCCTTCATACGTACTTCGTATGTCACTTCGATTTCATAATCTTGAACAATCGTCTTAGACTTCAGCATATATTTTTTTGTACTGCTTGTTAGAATTTGCTCAATCTCTGTATTCGCCGACTCATCATCAAATTTCACAACGAGTAAATAAGGATTTTCCACAACGATTTTATTTTGGAATAAAATAATGACAAGTCCGATAATGACTGAACCGATTGCTACTAGCGGAATGAAACCCGCACCGCAAAGAATACCTGCTGCCACTGACCAGAATAAGAAAATTAAATCCATTGGATCCTTAATTGGCGTACGGAAACGAACAATCGATAATGCACCAACCATACCAAGTGATAATAAAACGTTTTGGCTAATCCCCATAATGACTAGTGCTGTCGTTAACGTCATAATCATCAACGAAATATTAAATGAATGAGAGTAAATGACCCCATTAAACGTTTTTTTGTATACCCAGTAAATAAATAATCCGATTAAAAATGCGGTAGCCATACCAATTAATGAATCTATTAATGAAAATGATGATGATTTTTCAAGAAAACTAGATTTGAAAATATCATCAAATGTTGTCGTTGTTAATAGTGTCAACACGATAATTGCCTCCTATTTAATCAACCGTACATACGGCTTAATTGATATTTTGAATACGCTTCTTGCTTTGTATTAATGCCTTGCAGTATCATTTTAATGACATCTGGTAAATACTCATCGTACTTTACTTCTAAAATGACTTCGCTCGGTTCTAATACATCGACCATTGGTAAATTCTTATTGAACATATCTGTATTGCGGAGACTCGACTTCACTTTACTGTCGAATGTTACACGGACATTTCCGTATAAATAGATGTACGCCTCACGTTCGTAATCGACAACCGTCGTTGGCTTTAGCCCGTAATACCTCATTTCATGAAATAAATCACGCATCAACGCACGCTCATCCTGTTCCATCCAGTCAATGTCCCCAACGCGCATACGCTCAAACTCCTGTGCTGTCATTTTGCATTTTGACTTGAATGTTAAATTATTACGCTTCGATTTGCGCTCTAAATTCACAACAGCTGCACTGTTCCCATAAATACGCACACGATACTTATCTCGATTTAAAAAACCTTCTTTTTTCTCATTCATCACTTTGTTATCGAAATTATCAAAGTAACAGGAACGAATGAGGTATCGACCGTCTCGTCTAGCATACGGGTCAAGCTTCATAACATGGCGCAGTTTATTGCGAAGTAGCATATAGTCCATGTACGTAATACCATGCTTTAACTCTTTACGCCCATTTGGATTAAATGACGTATGAATCGGCATTGTTCTTCCTCCTTCTTTCATATCTATCTAGTTATGCATGAAATGGTGTCTCGCTTACAATGAACACTGTACGCCTGAAATGTGTCAGGCATATGTTTAAGCAAAAAGTACTCAAACCATAATAAAAAGCACGTAGAAACGTCCTTTTAACGCTTCTACGTGCTTTGCTTAATCAATCTATTTTATTTTTGTGATACATTGGCACTTTTGAATGTTGCCATATCCTTGACCATAACATTTGCTGCTTGAATAATTGGATAAGCAATTGCTGCTCCTGTTCCCTCTCCAAGGCGTAAATCAAGCTGGACTAACGGTTCCTTCTTTAAATGCTTGGCCGCAATCTGGTGCCCAATTTCCACAGAATTATGCGATAAAATCATATAATTGACTGCACCTGGTGCTAGTAACTCCGCTAAACAGGCTGACACTGTACAAATGAAACCATCAAGTAGTACTGGCGTACGCATTTCTGCCGCGCCAATCATTGCACCTGTCATACCTGCAAGATCAAGCCCACCAATTTTCGACAGTAAATCAATTGCATCATCTTTCTTCGGGTTATGTAACGCAATCGCTTCACGACATACTTCAATTTTGCGTGTAAGTTGTTTATCGTTTATACCTGATCCGCGGCCAACGACTGTCTCCGGATCAATGTCAAGTATTGCCGCTAAAATTGCACTACTCGGTGTTGTATTGCCAATGCCTAATTCGCCAACGATGATACAGCCTGCTCCATTACGAATAGCTTGTTGTGCTGCATCATATCCAACTTTGATTGCCTGCCATGCTTCCTCTTCCGTCATTGCTCGCTCTTTTAAAAAGTTTGCTGTTCCAAGTGGACGTACTTTTTTATTAATTACTTTGTCATTTGGTACCGGACGTAAAATACCTAAGTCATAAACAGCCAGTGGCGCACCAATCATACGGCTAAAGACACTAATGCCCGCTCCGCCTTCTACCATATTCATCGCCATTTCATAAGTTACCTCTTGTGGTGAAGCTGATACATCCTCTTCAACAATACCGTGATCTGCACAAAACACAAGAGAAGCTGGTGCAATATTAGGCTTTATTTCACCTGTCATACCGGCAAGTTGAATTGCTATTTCCTCTAGGCGCCCTAAACTTCCCGGCGGCTTCGTTAATGCATCAATAAATTGGCGTGCTTGTTCTATTTTTTCTTGTTGAAGCGGTGGAACTGAAAAAGATAACATTGCTTAAGAACCCCTTTAATATCAAAATTTCAAATAAATATAACACAAGATGAATGATTATTTGCTTATTTCAATAAATCAATAAAAATTCCGCCCGAAGAACAGCGAATATTCGTTAAATTTTTCCATGAGTGTGATTTTTCTCACATCTAAAATTCCAAAAACATTTTATAATATTTTCAACAATGAAAGGAGCCGATTTTTTATGTTAAAACCTACATACGTAATTGCTGCTTGTATTGGGATTGGTATTGCAATTAGCATTGGAGTGCTGATCAACCAAACCTTCATTCAAGTTTAAATACCTATATAAAAAGGATTGGTGATTTAGGTTTCTCCAATCCTTTTTCTTTTATAAGTGCGAACTGCATAAAAAATAACCGGTGGAATAAATGGGATACACGAAATAATCGACAATGATAGCGCCATATTTTGCTCAACAATTGGAATTTGTCCGAGCGAAAAACCTGCACTAAGCCATAATCCAACCCAAATGATTGCGCCTAGGCTATTGTAAGTAACAAATACTTGCAATGCATAGTTTGTATACCCCGTAATAAATGGAATTGTTGTTCTCATTAATGGAATAAACCGTGCAAACAAGATTGCCCTATGACCATATTTTTTAAAAAAATCATTGGCAGACTGCAAGGTTGATTTCGGAATTAACCGCCATCCCCTTGTCACCTTCCGTCCAAATCGCCCGATAAAGTAATTTTGAGTATCGCCAAGAACTGTTGCAATAAACAATAGTACGATTAACAGCATTAAATTTAATTGTCCTAACGCTACTAACGCCCCACTCACAAACACGGTAGCATCTCCTGGTAAAAAAGTTAAAACAATAAAAGCGGTTTTACAGTAAATGATTAGAAATAACAAAAAGTAGACGAGATATCCATAGTTATCCAAAAAATGATGAATTGCAACATCAATTTGCCTCATTTCAAGTAAAAATTCACGCATTGTCTCACCTCGTTTTCATTATTACTGTATTCATCACCGTCACCTACAATTTTCTTTTTACCTAATTTTTTTCGAAATTTGTCTTATCTTACTTTACATGAAAGAATAAATAATGCAGGCAGCCCCACCACCGATAAAACCGAGCGTTGCTATAACAAGCCAGCCTGTTAGATTAGAAAGCGTAAAAGCATTCATTATGTATACTATAATGTGTGTCGCTCTTCTCCATCCCCCAAAATCACCTAACTCCTCTTGATCTATTTTCAAGCTTTGAAGCGCGAATGGTGCAAAAAATATTCCGAGTATAATAAAAACAATTCCTATAAGTAATATGTTCATTGCCATGTTCCTTTCAAATTTCCTTATCATTCATACGAACAAAAGCCCAGAAAGTTCCAAAATTATATAATAAAACTCTATTAGCCAAATGGACAATTGCTTACGAGTGCTTACTACAAGTACAATAAAAGAAAAACGAGGAGTCCAAGCGATGTTCAAATCTTTATTCAAACGAAAAGAAAAAGTCGTAAAACACCATATTGAATTTTGCATCTCAAACCTTTCATTTGGCAGTGCCGATACATATGATGAACTAATTAAACGTGAGGATATCATAATTGAAGAATCCGGCTGCACATCAAATTGTGAAACATGCGACACATGCTTATTTGCGGTCGTAAATAGTGAAGTCGTAACAGCTGACACAGCAGACGAGCTGTTACATCGAATCGAAGAAAAAATGAAGGAAAATCCGTTGTTAGGTTAAATATTGGCAGGAGCATCTATACAATTGCTTCTGCTTTTTTCAAAACTATATATCACATTCATTTTTCAGACTATTGACTTCTACTCTAGACGTGTTAGAATGACATTATACTTTCATGCGTTGAAGCGTTAAACTTCAATGCGTTGAATTTTTAAGTAATATCATCATCTAGGAGTAGCTATATGTTTTCTATTAAAGCAAAAGCAACACCCTCTTTTTCAGAGGCTTTTTTTATTGCATTGACCGTTATTTTCATTATTTCTATCGCAATCGGTCAACTTGGGGCAACACCCCATATCCCTATACTATTTTCTATTATTCTTTTAATTTTTTATGGGCTTATGAAGCGTGTGCCCTTTAAATCACTAGAAGAAAGTATGTTATCCGGAGCAAAAGCCGGAATTGGCGCGATTTATATCTTTCTTTTAATTGGGATATTAATTAGTAGCTGGATTGTATCAGGTACAATTCCAACGCTTTTATACGCGGGTTTACTCATTGTAACGGCGAGCTTTTTCTATACGATTGTCTTTATCACTACAGCCCTTATCGGTACAGCAATCGGTAGCTCATTAACGACTGTTGCGACAATTGGTGTAGCATTTATGAGTATTGCGAGTGCTGTTGATGCGTCTGTTGCACTCACAGCCGGTGCCATTGTCTCTGGTGCCTTTTTCGGTGATAAAATGTCACCTTTATCCGATACAACAAACTTAGCCGCAAGTATGGTCAACATTGATTTATTCGATCATATTAAAAATATGAGCTGGACAACTATTCCGGCATTCGTTATTAGTGCCATTTTATATTCGGTACTTTCTCCTTCTATTGATACGTTAGATGTGAGTGTAATCGAATCCTATAAAGCTAGTTTGATTGATACAAATTTTGTACATTGGTATGCGATTATACCGCTTGTTGTACTCGTTGTTTGTACACTATTTAAAATGCCTGCGTTTTTAACACTTGTTATAAGCTCACTTGTGGCGCTTGCATTATCAACATTTCATATGTCCTTATCATTAGCTGAATACTGTACGATTTTATATAGCGGTTTCGTTTCTCAAACAGGTGTAGAAGTAATTGATTCTCTTTTAACGCGGGGCGGTATTAGCAGTATGTTCTTTACGATTTTACTTGTGCTACTTAGCTTGAGTATGGGTGGATTATTATTTGCACTAGGAATTATTCAAACGCTTCTCGGGAAAATAGAGGCACTTCTAAAATCTATCGGGTCTTTAATTACAGGGACAGCCTTCACCGCGATTGGTATTAATTTATTAGTTGGGGAACAATATTTATCGATTTTACTAACAGGCGAAGCATTTAAGCAAAAATATGATGAGCTTGGACTTCATTCGAAAAACTTAGGGCGTGTCATGGAAGACGCAGGTACGGTTATTAACCCGTTAATTCCTTGGAGTGTGTGTGGTTTATTTATCGCCTCAATGCTCGATGTGCCAGTTATGAGCTATGTTCCATTTGCCTTCTTCTGTCTGTTGAGCCCAATACTCACTATTTTATTTGGCTGGCTGAATGTGACGATCACAAAAAAGTAGTGAGAAAAAAATTCATACAGCACAACTCACCTTTACAACTTGTTTATAGACAGTTCAAGTATTGTAAAATCGGTGATGTTGTGCATTTTCTTTTTTTCTTCATAATTGTACAGAAACCACAATGACCGTCCTCAATTTTATTTCATTAAAATGCAAAAAAAGTATGTAGCAATCGCCACATACTTTGAGATGACCCGTACGGG
>JBJEFO010000361.1:0-8592 GCA_051874135.1 Lysinibacillus sp. | reverse complement strand
TTTATCCCGCATTAACGGGACAGTGAAAAAATACGGAAGTGAAGAAAAAACAGGAACAATGTAAAGGATTAAAAAACACTTGAGCAACCACCCAATTCATCAAAAATGTACATCCTATTCTATAACATAGGGAGGGGGTGGTAAGCGTGAAGCAGATTATTATAATTATTAAAGATGTTGATCGTGCAATGCAGTATCGCCACGTCTTAGAACTTGAACAAGACTATGAGCTTGTAAGTTTATATGATTTCATGAAGCAACATGACGAGGAAGGTATTGCTAAAAGTAAACAGCGTTTAAAAGAAATACATGATGAGTTAAATGAATTAGCGTCACAGGATATTACAGCTTAGAAGGCCGTAGTTTTTACAGTAATTCCAGACTATAAAGCTAAGCATTGTAGCATAAAGTGTTATAGCATGTGAAGCTAAGTTTAAGTGATAAAAAGCAAGTTAAGGGCATGAAGTATAGAGATAAATCTAACTTTATGTCCTTTTTACATATGTAATTTACTAATCAATTATTATTTTTTAACAAATATGGATATGAGTAAGGGTACCGAATATTTGAGACGATATGTTAAAATATTTCGAGTACAGAAGGTATTAGTGGTAGTTTTTGAGGTGTGTTCATGAATCGTTTAAAAGGAATTTTAATGATTATAATTGGCTCAATGTTTTGGGGAGCAACGGGACCGATGATGGAGTGGCTGTTATCGGAAACAGGTTTAAGCGCTTCATTTATGCTTGCCGTCCGACTCGTTATTGCAGGGACGGTGATGTTACTATTTATGTATTTAACAGGCACAAATATTTTCGCTATATGGAAGCAAGCTCTATGGCGAAATCAATTATTAATATTTAGTGTCGTCGGAATGTTAGGCGTACAAATGACGTTCGTTAAAACGATTGAAGAAAGCAATGCCATCGTAGCAACGTTATTGCAGTTTTTGGCGCCGATTTTAATTGTCATACATGTATGTGTTACATCTAAAAAATGGCCACCTAAAGCGCAAATAATTGGGATTGCGGGTACTTTATTCGGATTATTTCTATTATTAACGAACGGCTCATTGAGCTCATTAATGGTTAATGGGACTGCTCTTATATGGGGTGTTGCCCTTGGTTTTACATACGCATTTTACACATTATATCCAGCACGTTTAATGCAAGAATGGGGAGTCTTAGTTGTTGTAGCTTGGGGGCTATTATTAAGCGGCATTGAGATCGCGGTGATTGGTCAAATTTGGTCATCGAATGAGTGGGGTTACCTTGCTGATCGAGCGGTCATTTGGATGATGCTAGCACTTATCATATTAGGAGCATCTGCGTTTGTTTTGTATTTAAGCAGTATGAAATATATTACAGCAGTGGAAACGAGCATATTATCAAGTGTTGAGCCGTTAACTGCAACGATTATTTCGGTTATTTGGCTAAGCTCTGTGATGCAATTATGGCAAGTTGTTGGGATGATTTTAATGCTTGTCTTCGTTGCATATTTATCCATTGCAGGAAAGAGGGAATAGTATGAAAACATGTTTAGTAACAGGATTCGAGCCATTTTTGAAGTTTCCTAAAAATCCAACTGAAGAGGTTGTAAAAGTACTGGATGGCGAGACAATTAATGATTTTGCTGTAGTTGGACATGTGTTACCAGTGACATTTCAAGAAGCAGGAGAAAAGCTTGTTCAGTTAATAGACGAGGTGAAGCCGGATGCTATCGTAATGCTTGGATTAGCTGCTGGACGCTTTAAAATTACGCCGGAACGTATTGCGATTAATGTCAATGATGGGGCAAAGGATAATAACGGGGTCGCTTATGTGGATCATACGATCGTTGAAGCTGGTGCAGACGGTTATTTTTCTACGTTACCAATTCGCAAAATGGTCGATACATTAATAGCTACAGGTTTTCCAGCTGAAGTATCAAATAGTGCAGGGACGTATGTTTGTAATCATGTGATGTATACGGCACTGCATCATGGAAACGTACCAGCAGGATTCATTCATATTCCGGCAAGCCATGAGCTAGCGATTATACATGGAAACGTCCCAAGTTGGTCACAACACGATTTAAACGAAGCAATCAAGGTTTGTATTCAATGTCTATAACAAAAGCGTTCAGCATTTATTCGCTGAACGCTTTTATTTTTAACGATGTATAAATAGCAATATGCGAGATTTTTAAGTTCAACTTATATAGTAACCCATATTGGTATAATAATTATTTACATTTTATTCTATTTTGTCGAAAAATAGGAATAAATAATTGTAAATATATATAAAATTGTTATTTATTATGATAGTATAAAAAATATCTCACTATTTGAAAAAAATAGAAAATAATTTCAAAAGCGAGGAATGTTCTTGAAAACATATAAACAAATTTTAGTTGAGCAGAAATCGTTATTTTTATACATTTTATTTACAAATATTATTGCGGGAATAGCTATTTTCTTTCGTGATCCACTCTATGGCATTTTTGGCGAAGATAATTATGTAACGATTCATCTTCTAGCTGAAATACTCATTATTTTTTTCTCACTATCAATTGCAGTACAAATATGGTTAATATCGAAATTTAATAAATCAAACAGAACGATTTTTGTAGGTGCACTTTTTTTTATGCTTGGTGTATTAGAAATCAATCATGCATTAACGTTTAAAGGCATGCCTTTCTTTATTCAAGAAAGTGGGCCGTATCCAGCAACGTGGTTTTACATCATCACACGCATGTTATTTCCATTAGGATTACTTATCATTTTCTTAAAAAAAGAAAAAGAAGTGTCTCGTACTACGCGGTTTCTAGCATATGTAATTAGTGTTGTTTTTTGTGCTGTAGTTAGCGTAATTGTGTATATGCCGTCTCAAGTATTACCTGTACTTGTTGATGAAAATGGAACAACGGTTTTGAAAAATAATTTGCAGATGATTAGCTTTATGTTGCAAGTAATGTTAATGCTACTGTTAGTTAAACGAATGAGAGAAATGCCGCGTCGTGCAATATTAATACTAGCTGCTTCGTTTAATTTGTTATGTAGTGATATTATGTTTGTTTCTTATACGGATGTTTACGATATTTATAACTTCACAGGACATATTTTTCAGCTAATGGCGTATTGGCTATTATTTAAAGCCATTTATTATGCTTCTGTCGAATTACCATTTAATGAGTTAATGAAAGCTAATAAGTCGTTAGAACAGTCAGAGCAAAAGATTAAGCAGATGGCCTATTTTGATGAATTAACGAAACTGCCAAATGAACGCTTTTTAATGGAGTATTTATCTACACATTTACAAAACGGAAAGTCCCGTAAAGCACTTATTGTAATCGGAGTCGGGAAGTATTCTGCTGTAAAAAATTCACTCGGTTCGACATATGCAGATAAAATGCTTTCACTAATTGCCCAGCGCATAAGGAAGTTCGTCCCTGAAGATTATTTATTATACAAGCTAGCTGACGATCGGTTTGCTATATATATTCAGCAACACGATGATTCACAAAAAATTTATAAGCTTTCACAGCAATTACAAGAAATGATGAAAGCGCCTCTGACGATTGATCATTTTGAGTTAAATAGTGATCTTTATATCGGCATTTCTCTTTACCCAAAAGATACGACAAGCGGAGGGGATTTGCTGCAATTTGCTAAATTTGCCACGTATGAAGCGAAAGAAGAACCTGAGCATGTAGCCTTTTATACGGCGCAAATGAAGGAAGCGCGTTCTGAACGAATGGTGCTCGAAAATGACTTGAAAAATGCAATTATTCGAAACGAATTATTTTTAGAATATCAGCCTCAACTAGATTTAAAAACAGGTGACATTCGTTCAATGGAGGCATTAATTCGTTGGCGTCATCCTGTAAAAGGCTTGATTTCACCTTTTGAGTTTATTCCAATAGCGGAGGAAAGTGGCTTGATTGTTCCAATTGGACAATGGGTATTAGAAACAGCATGCCGTGAAACAGTGGAATGGCAACAAACATATAAAAAACCACTTCATGTAGCGGTCAATTTATCAATGGGACAACTGTATCAAAAGGATTTTGTGAATGTTGTAAAAGAAACGCTTCACAAGACAAACTTAAAGCCAGAATATTTACAGCTAGAAATTACAGAAAGTATGACGATGAATACAAAGCTCATTATTCCGGTGTTAAAAGAGTTAAAACAACTAGGGGTAGCAATCGCCGTAGATGATTTTGGTACAGGCTATTCGTCGCTTTCGTATTTGAAAGATTTCCCAATAGACTGTTTAAAAATCGATCGTAGCTTTATTCGCCATATTTTAGAAAATCCAAATGACGAAGCATTAGTAAAAATGATTTTATCGATGGCGAAGCATTTAAAATTAAAAGTCGTTGCAGAAGGAATTGAAACGGCCGAACAGCTAGAATATTTGCTCCGCATTAACTGCGATAAAATTCAAGGTTATTTCATTAGTAAGCCAATTCCGTTTTCAACACTTGAAGCAGATTATAATAAAATTCAGCAATTTGCCGATGAGCAACTAACGATGTTAAAAGTAACGTAGTAAACGAAGGGATGCCCAAAAAACTTTGGGCATCTCTTTTAACATTCTTTTACAAGTTGAATCGTGAAACTAAGAAATTTTGAAACCTTTTAGAAATTTAATCCGTATATACGGTATACATAGAAAGAGAAAGGGGTATGATTGTGAGTTTAACACTTGAACATGTTACAAAACGCTACAAAGATTTTACCGCAGTTCAAGATCTAAACTTTGAAATTGCCAAAGGGCAGATTTTTGGTCTTATTGGGCAAAACGGAGCAGGAAAGACGACGACGTTCCGCATGATTTTAGATTTGCAAGAGACGACAGAAGGTACTATTACGTGGGAAGGTAAACCAATCAATAAAGTAAATCGCGATATATTAGGCTACTTACCCGAAGAACGCGGTATTTTCCCGCAAATGAAAGTAGAGGAACAGCTATACTATTTCGGCGAATTGCGCGGAATGAAGCGCGATGAATTAAAGAAAGAAATCGATTTTTGGATTAATCGTTTTGATTTAGAAGAGAAACGTAAAGACAAGGCGGAAACACTATCGAAAGGGAATCAACAGAAGGTACAGCTTATTGCTAGCTTTATTCATAAACCGAAATTCCTTATTTTGGATGAGCCGTTTAGTGGTCTTGATCCAGTAAATAAAGATTTATTAAAAAGTGCGATTTTACACCTTCGCGATCAAGGCATGACAATTTTATTTTCGAGTCACCAAATGGAAAACATTGAGGAGCTTTGTGATCATTTATGTTTACTGAAGCGCGGCGTATCGCTATTCACAGGTTCGTTACTAGATTTAAAGAAACAGTACGGAAAAACGAAATTAACGATTCGTACAGATTTAAAACTAGATGAAATGACGTTGCCAGGTGTGAAAGAATGTCGATTCGTAAAGGATGAGTACGTGCTAGCGCTCGAAGCTGAACATTTCGCGCAAGATATATTTGCTGCTGTTTATAATGGACAGTATATAGAGAAGTTTAGTTTAGACTATTTGTCGCTAGAAGAAATCTTTAAAGATCAAGTAGGTGGCAGCCATGTCTAAATTCAGCATATTACTAAAACATGTGTATAAACAAAAAATTAAATCGAAGCAGTTTATTTTAATAACAGGATTTTATTTATTAATCATCGTTGGCGTCATGTTCTGGTCGGATATAAAGGCACTATTTGATAATGAGGATAGTCCGGCTGATATTGTAGCGTTATATGATCATACCGGGTCCGATGTTACGCAGCATTTCTATGATTCAAGTGATTTAACATATGAGACAATAGCACAAATGGAAACAGTTGAAAAATCACTTGAAGACAGGGACTATTTAGCGGCCATCGAGCTTTCGGAAGTAGACGGTAAGCTGGCGGCACAAATATATTCGTATGATCCATTAACGTTTTCAATGCAGCAAGAGTTAACAGGTACTATTGAAACTGCAGCACAGCTATTCTCAATTAGTAAATTAAATTTAACTGACGAACAGGCAGCATCGCTACTTGATACGACACCTTTAATCGCTACGACAACAATCAATATAAATAGTAGCGAAGGTGACGGAGCAAAATCTGCTGATGAAAAGATGGTTGGTATGCTCGGTTCATATGCAGCAGGAATCATCATTTATATTGTTGTGATTTCATTCCTTTCCATCATTACAACGGATGTAGCGAGTGAAAAAGGCTCTCGTGCACTCGAAATGCTACTTGTAAGTGTGAAGCCAGAAACGCATTTCCGTTCAAAAGTGTTCGGTACGTTCCTTATTGCGTTAACGCAATTTGGCCTTATTTTTGCCGTATTAATGGCGCTTCTTCGTTTTAAAGATGGAGGAGCAATGTGGGATATGGTAGGGGAATTTGTTGGTGAACTATCGATTTCCTACTTCATTTTTATTATCGCATTTTTATTGTTAACGATTATTTTGTATTTAATCATTGGGGCATTATTCGGTTCGCTTGTGTCTAAAGTAGAAGAAGCCAATCAAGTGATGCTACCAGCGATGATCATAATTATTGTTGCGTTTTATGTTATGATTTCGGGCATGACAAACCCTGATACACTGCTAATTAAAGTATTTTCATATATTCCGTTTACAGCAGGAATGGTTATGCCGATGCGTATCGGTGGAACGGATATGGGAATGGTAGAGCCGATTATATCATTAGTAGTACTAGCGGTAACAGTATTAGTCATATACTATTTAAGCTTATCATTCTACAAACGAAGTGTATTAACGTATTCAACAGGTGGCATTATTCAAAAAATTAAAACTGTATTTAAAGTAACAACTTAAAAAATATCCTCGGAGTGAGTAGCTCCGGGGATATTTTTTTATTTCAACTATCGTAATATTTTGCGAGCAGACTATTCAATCGTTTTCAGAAATTTGCTAAAATAGATGAATCTAATGGAGGCGATGTGATGAAAGTATTTTTAAAGCTTGGTTGGTTTTTTAAAGAACGAAAGAAAGAATATATATTCGGTATTTTAATGCTTCTATGCGTATCCATCTTGCAAGTTATACCGCCTAAAATAATAGGTATTACATTGGATGAAATTGGTGCTGGTACGCTGACAATGCAATCACTTATAAAATGGCTAGGGATTATCGTAGTTATTGCTATTGTCATGTATATTCTCAGATTTTATTGGCGAAAAATGATTTTCGGTTCGTCCAATTATTTAGCCAAAGTGTTACGTCAAAAGTTGTTTCGCCATTTTACAAAAATGAGCCCATCGTTTTATCAGCAAAGGCGTATTGGAGATTTAATGGCACACGCTACAAATGATGTTTCCGCGGTCCAGCAAACAGCAGGAGGCGGAGTACTCACGTTATTTGATTCTATTTCGACAGGTGGCTTTGTTATTTTAGCGATGGCCATTACGATTGATTGGCGATTAACATTAATTGCGCTCATCCCAATGCCATTAATGGCTTTATCAACAAGTTATTACGGAAACCTACTACATAAACGTTTTCGTGATGCACAGGCGGCATTTTCTGACTTGAATGATAAAACACAGGAGTCGATTTCAGGTGTGAAGGTTATTAAGTCTTTTGGCTATCAACAGGAGGATATTGAAGATTTTCGTAAACTGTCAGAAGAAGTAGTAGAAAAAAATGTACGGGTTGCTAAAGTTGATTCATTGTTTGATCCAACGATTAGTTTTGTCGTGGCGATTAGTTATTTTTTAAGTATTGCGTTTGGTGCAAAGTTCATTATAGAGGGCGCAATGACAGTAGGAGATTTAGTCGCATTTACGACGTATTTAGGACTTCTTGTATGGCCGATGTTAGCAGTCGGTATGTTATTTAATATCGTTGAACGAGGTAGTGCATCATATGACCGGATTGAGGAATTATTAACGGTTCCTATTGAAATGGAAGATCGTGAAAGCGCACTTGATATAAAACCAAGTGGAGCGCTCATATTCAATGTGCAGTCATTTACATTCCCAGGAGAAGAGACTGAAACACTAAAAAACGTGTCATTTGAACTGCAAGCAGGCGAAACGTTAGGAATTGTTGGAAGAACTGGATCTGGTAAAACCGCCATTTTAAAACTATTACTTCGCCAATTTGACCAATATGATGGGGAAATTACGTACGGCGGTATTTCGATAGAAGATTACAAGAAAGAACGTCTTCGAGAGGCAATTGGTTATGTGCCACAAGACCATTTTCTATTTTCAACAACAGTTGCGAATAATATCGCCTTTTCGAATGAGCATGCATCGGCACAACAGGTGGAGCGAGCTGCGAAAATAGCCCATATCCATGAAGATATAATGAACTTTTCAGAAGGCTATGACACGGTCGTTGGTGAACGAGGGGTTGCGCTTTCTGGAGGGCAAAAACAACGTATCTCCATTGCTCGAGCACTAATGATGGAACCGAATTTACTTATTTTAGATGATTCATTGTCAGCTGTTGATGCTAAAACGGAAGAGGCGATTCTTCAGTCATTAAAAGCAGAACGGGCGAACGCTACGACGATTATTACGTCCCATCGCTTAAGTGCCATTCAGCATGCAAATGTCATTCTTTTTATGGAAGACTGAACAGT
>JBJEFO010000360.1:0-1983 GCA_051874135.1 Lysinibacillus sp. | reverse complement strand
ATCGTAATGAAGAAGTACAGCCAGTAGTAGCAGTAGCAAATGAAAATGTTGACTTTGCAGCAAAACAAGCAGAATTTCATGCAAGATTAGCAGAATTGCATGGATGATACGAAAATGATTAAACTCCTTAAAACAACGTGTACTATATGTGTACTTATCGGTTGACTTTATTCTGGATTGAGCTATACTGTAAATATAAATACACAACGTTGTGTACTAAAAGGAGTGTTCATGATGAATATTGGTAGATTTAATGCTGATTTCGGTAATTCAACAAGTAATTTTTTAAGTGATAGCTACTACTTTGAAATCCCTACGTGTGTCGTAGAAGTAACGAAAGAACAAGCTGATGGATTGTTTCCAAATGCAATTGAAGACACAGCTGATTTACTTGATCGATTATTAATTTCAACGACTATTTCGGGTGAAGAGCGCTTCTTCATGGTCGGTAAACTTGCTGAAACTAGTCCTTTTGCAAATAGTCACGTGGGGAAAATGCACGACAAAATAAGTAGTAATATTCCCTATGCAACGTTTTTAGCAGCTATGACATATGCATACAAAATCAATTCAAACGATAATGCTGGAAAAATTGAAGTTGAGAACATGAAAATGATGTTACCGATATGGCTGCTAAAAAAAGAGGACAAATTTTCAATCGCTCAAACTAATATGGTGAATCGTTTTACCGGGGAACATACTGTTAAATTACTAACAGCTGGAATGGAAACTGAGCTAACTATCATTGTAAAAAATGCAAAATGCTACATTGAAAGTGAAGTAGGTCGATGGGCTTTAAAATACAAAGTAATAAATGATAAAGAAAAAGGTGCAACTGTTATTGAAAAAAGAGCAGAAGCTAGAAAGTTTGATTCTAACGAAACGGTTCTAGTAGATATAGGTGGTGGCTCAACCGATGCAACTCTGTTAGCGAAAGGGTTGGGTACACCTGTTTCGAAAGACAGTTTCCAGGTTGTTCAAATCGATCCGTTCTTGGGTCATTTAGAAAAACTATTAAAAGAAAAATTAATTCAGCATTTTTCTGATTTAAGAAGTTTAGAAAAGTTTATTGTCGATAATTATGTTACACAACAGTACATCTTAAAAAATCTCAATACTGGCGAAAAGTACGATTTAACAAATAAGATTGTACAAGCGTTAGAAGATTATTCAAAAGTCTTAGTGTATCAGGTCATGAAATCCTTTAATGGAAATACAAAGGATGCTTTAAAATTCGTTTATTTCGGTGGTGAAGCACCAATCCTAGAGCCTTATATCAAAGAATGTGTGAAACATAGCACGAATGAAGATATCATGGAAAATAATCATTACTTTTTAAGTGATTTATTAGAAGAAACTATTGATGAGGTATTCCGTCCAACGGCAAGAACAATTAATTTAGCAGCACTAGAAATCCTAAGCCTATCCGAAAAAACAAAATAAAGCAGGGATACATTATGGAAAAAAAGCGACTAACGCTCACTGGAAATAAGATGCCTAATGAAATTTATAAAAAACTTGAAGAGTTAGGTAATCAAAGAAAACTGACGCCTTACGTAGTAAATTTGATTGAAAAAGAAGAAAAGATGGACATGCTCATTGAACATTTATCCGTTTTGGTAAACAAAGTAGATAATGTTGAGCGAGGTATAGTTGATTTAAATCAAAAACTTGAAAGTGCATCGATTCAAACAAGCTCTCCAGTAGTAACTGATAAAGCCAACGTATCAACGGAAACCGTTCAAGAAGGGAAATTAGACATTTCAGATCGTATTGAGGGTGGCATCGAAGAAGAAACAGACACACCAGATTTTTAATTTAAATAAAGGGGTGTATTAATTGTGAATCTTAAAATGTTAGAAGTTTACCGTAAGCAATTTAATGAAATTATGAGCGATACAAAAGGGAGAAAACAAACGTTGCTACTGGCTAACTTAATGACTCAGATGGAGAGTTATTATAATCTGTCCATGATGAAAGAAA
>JBJEFO010000359.1:0-1986 GCA_051874135.1 Lysinibacillus sp. | reverse complement strand
TTTATAGAGAGAATGCGAAAGTAGGGGAAAAATGAAAAAGAATATCCTTCTTTATTTAACAATCTGCTTGTTGTTGTTTGGAGTGGCCTTGTTTAGTAAAACCTCAAATATTCCTGTGATTGAAACGGCTACTGTGAATCTTTTTTCTGTAACAAAGGATGAAGAAACGGGTGATTATCGTGTGAGGGAGATAGAAGAGTTTACTATTAATGAGAAAGAAACATTGAAGGAAATGCGTTTCTATTTAGATAAAATTAATTGGGAGAGTAAAAGGCATCTAGTAGAGATGGCGTATCATGAAGGAATCCGACTTACCGTTCAATATGAAAATGGTGAAACACAGGTTTTTCGGATCTGGCCAGGATATAATTCTTCGGAGATAAAAAGTAATGGTAGATACGGTAAATTGAAAGGGAAAAACAGTGAGAAATTAAATGCTATTATTTCGTTCGAACGAGACAAATAGCCTATCTAATAAATTGCTCTTATTGTAAATTAATGGTAAATTATAAAAGAATAAGAGAATGGGGGGATTTTTAGATGAACCATGTGAATGTAAATCGTATAAGCGACATTTTTGAAGCACAGTCCATGTATCGGTGGGAGGTGCGCAAGACAACAGCGCAAGAACGCCTAGATAAAGTCATTCGTTTACGTGATATTTGGTTGAGTCGGACAGATGAAATCGCCGAGGCTTTGATTTCTGACTTCTCGCGTCCGGCAGAAGAGGCAAGAAATCAAGTGTTTGCTCTAATACCGGCATTCGATCAAGTGATTGAAAATCTTGAGCAATGGATGCAGCCAGAAGAATATGCGAGTGCAGAGGGGAGCACTGCACAAGTAGTGTATGAGCCATTGGGGGTCGTTTGTATATTTGGCACTTGGAATGCGCCTCCTTCCGTCACGGTTCATCCATTAATCGAGGCAGTTGCTGCAGGGAACTGTGCTGTTATTAAACCTTCAGAATTTACACCTGCTTTTAACAAAACGATGAAAGAAATTTTGGCAGAGGTTTTTGAAGAGAAGGAAGTAGCTGTTGTAGAAGGGGAAGCTGATGTAGCATCGGAGCTATTAAACTATCCATTCAATCACTTCTTCTTCACGGGCAGTCCAAAGGTCGGAAAAATTGTGATGGCGGGAGCGGCGAAGCATTTAGCGGCCGTAACATTAGAACTGGGCGGTAAATCGCCGGTAATCCTAGATCGCAATATTGATTTAACACGTGCTGCACAGCGTCTAGCATACTGCAAAATTTTAATGGGCGGCCAGTTCTGCATATCTCCAGACTATATTTTTGTTCATGAAGAAGACATGGATGCATTTGTTCAAAATTATACGGCTGTCGTACAGGGCATGTTATATGACAACGGAACGATTCGCAATGAAGAACGTACGCAAATCGTGAATGCAGCGCATTACAATCGTTTGAAAAGTCTGTTCGATGATGCTGTAGCGAAAGGAGCTACCGTGTTATCAGGCGGCACATTTAATGAGCCATTGCGCTTAATCGAGCCGACCATTTTAGGGAATATCACAGACGATATGGATATTGCGGAAGAGGAGATTTTTGGTCCATTAACGTTTATTAAGCCGTATAAAGATGTAAGCGATGTCATTCAACATATTCGCAAAAATCCAAGTCCGCTAGCTTTATATATTTTCAGTGAAGATAAACAGTTTCAGCAATATATATTGCAAAATACGGCATCGGGCGGTGTAACAATCAACGACCTTCTCATGCATAACGTACATCCTGAATTGCCGTTTGGCGGTGTGAACAATTCAGGAATAGGGAAATTCCATGGTAAGCACGGATTTAAAACATTTTCTCATAACCGTGGCGTATATACCGTTGTAGATACGAAAAACAGTTAAATCAAAAAATCCTTGAACAATCATGTTCGAGGATTTTTTGTATTGGGAATGAAGCGATCAAACTTTTAAACTTTCAAATTTTTATATTCCAATATTTCAAGAATGGAGAAG
>JBJEFO010000358.1:0-8685 GCA_051874135.1 Lysinibacillus sp. | reverse complement strand
GTTATTTATTATATTCGCTCGTTAATTTTATGCAGATTAAGCAAAAATGGTTGTAACGAGTAGTGTAACTCTTTTAAAATAAGAAAGTATGTGAGAAGGCAACATTTTATCTCGCTTGAGAGGGGGATAGTGTTCTTTCTTATGCGGATAAAGTGAAACCGTTAATGCGGGATAAATAAAAAGCTTATCCGCCTAAAAAGGAGACGAAAATTAATGACGTTAGAACAAGATATATTATCACGTCGTACATTCGCCATCATCAGTCACCCTGACGCTGGTAAAACGACGATTACAGAAAAATTATTATTATTTGGTGGCGCGATTCGTGACGCTGGTACAGTTAAAGGTAAAAAGTCAGGCAAGTTCGCAACATCTGACTGGATGGAGATTGAAAAGCAACGTGGGATTTCGGTTACTTCTTCTGTTATGCAATTTGACTATTCAGGTTGTCGCGTAAACATCCTAGACACACCTGGTCACCAAGATTTCTCGGAAGATACGTACCGTACGTTAATGGCGGTAGATAGTGCTGTCATGGTTGTCGATGCAGCGAAAGGGATCGAGGCACAAACATTAAAACTATTTAAAGTATGTAAAATGCGCGGTATTCCGATTTTCACATTTATCAACAAGCTTGACCGTCAAGGGAAGGAGCCACTTGAGTTAATCGAGGAGCTAGAAGAGGTGCTTGGTATTTCGGCTTACCCAATGAACTGGCCAATCGGTATGGGTAAAGAATTCCTAGGAATTTATGATCGCTACAACAAGCGTATTGAGCAATTCCGTACAGAGGAAGAGGATCGTTATTTACCGCTTGATGAAAACGGTGAGCTAGCAGTAGATCATGAGATGAAAGTAACATCTTATTACACACAAGCAATGGAAGATATCGAGTTATTAAATGAAGCTGGAAATGCATATTCGGAAGAAAAAATTCGCCGTGGTGAATTAACACCTGTATTCTTCGGTTCTGCTTTAACAAACTTCGGTGTACAAACATTCCTTGATACGTATTTACAGTTTGCACCAGCACCACAGCCACGTATTACGGAGGATGAGCAATTCATCGATCCAGTGGAGCACAAAGAGTTTTCTGGATTTATCTTTAAAATTCAAGCGAACATGAACCCAGCTCACCGTGACCGTATTGCATTCGTGCGTATCGTTTCAGGTCAATTTGAGCGCGGTATGAACATGACACTTGCTCGTACAGGAAAATCGTTTAAGGTAACACAGTCTACACAATTCCTTGCAGATGATCGTGAAACAGTAGAAACAGCTTGCGCCGGTGATATTATCGGTTTATATGATACAGGTACGTATCAAATCGGTGATACAGTTGTAGGTGGCAAGAAAACATTCAACTTCGAAAAATTACCACAGTTCACACCAGAAATTTTCATGCGTGTAACGGCGAAGAACGTAATGAAAGGAAAGCAATTCCAAAAAGGTGTACTGCAATTAGTACAGGAAGGCGCAATCCAATATTTCAAAACGTTACACACAGAAGAAGTTATTCTTGGTGCTGTTGGTCAATTACAGTTTGAAGTATTTGAACACCGTATGCGTAACGAATATAACGTAGAAGTACGCATGGAACCAATCGGCTCGAAAATGGCGCGCTGGATTGAAAATGAGGGAGATGTGAAAGAGTCAATGCACTCTGCACGTTCAATGCTCGTAAAAGACCGTTTCGATAACCTTGTATTCTTATTTGAAAATGAATTTGCAATGCGTTGGTTCTCAGAGAAAAACGAACATATTAAACTGTATAGCTTACTATAATAAGTAACTTAACTGCCCTTACCATTGTATAAGGGCAGTTTTTATATGCTTAAAAATATTAGAAATAGGAGGATAAAACGAAGTATTTAACGGATAAAATGAAAAAGTTAACAAATATAAGCAGAAGTTTGTCAAAAGTAAGACGATAACATGTTTTTTTAAGAAGTTTTAGCTTAATAATAAAGGTGAAATATTACACGGGAGAGAATATGTTAACGAGTATGTTGTTAGAAAGGATTACAAAATGAAAATAAGCGATTTTTCAATAAAAAGACCAGTATTTACATTCGTAACGATGATGCTCGTTATTTTATTAGGAGCGGTATCGTTGTTTAAAATACCGATTACATTAATTCCAGAATTAAATCCGCCAATTGGTGTTGTCGTTACAAGTTATCCAGGTGCTAGTCCAACTGAAGTAAATGAAAAAGTTACAAAGCCGTTGGAATCTACACTTGCGACATTACCTGGCATAAAAAAGATTACATCGACCTCTCAAGAAAGCACAAATATGATTTTGCTTGAATTCGATTGGTCGACAAATATTAAAGAAGTTCAACCGGAAGTATTACAACGATTGGATTTAGTTAGTTTACCTGATGATGCGAAAGCGAACTTTTTAAAGTTTGATCCTTCTCAATTACCAATTATTCAGCTGGCATTACGAGTAGAGAATCAAGATGTAGATGTTCGAACACTTGCAGAACAATTAGAGCTTGAATTACAGCGTCAAGAAGGTGTAGCGAGCGTTAATGTTTCAGGAAAAATCATTGAAGAAATTCAAATTGCGCTAAATGCGGAAGCGTTAGAGGAGCTCGGGTTAACGCAGGCAGAAGTGGTACAAGTTATCCAGGCAAATAATATATCTTTGCCAGGTGAATCGATTAATACGGAGGAAGGGCAGCTACTCACGACCCGGATCCTCAGTACGTTTACATCGGCAGAGCAAATTGCTAATTTAACGTTATCGGTAAACCCATTAACGGGTGAAGAGATCAAAATAAATGATTTTGCTACTGTTGAACGTGTAGAGCAGGAACAAGAGACGATTACACGTGCTGGTGACTACGGCGCCGTTTTAATGTCTGTATTACAAGAATCAGGGGCCAATACAGCACAGGTTTCAGATACGTTCAAGGAAGCGTTAGATGAACTGCTAACGAAGCCTGAATTTGCAGGTGTCAAGGCAGATATTTTATATGATCAAGGTGATTACGTTAATTTAGCGATTAGCAATATTGGGACATCGTTAATTTACGGTGGTTTCTTTGCAATGCTCGTGTTATTTATCTTTTTACGTGGCTTAAAGAGCCCGTTAATTATCGGTATCGCCATTCCGTATTCAGTAATTGTAACATTTGTGCTCATGTATTTTTCAGATTTCTCGTTAAATGTGTTAACGCTTGGTGCATTGGCGCTCGGTATCGGGATGCTGGTCGATAATGCGATTGTTGTTATTGAAAATATTGAGCGTCATATTGCACTTGGAAAATCGCCTAGTGAAGCAGCTTCGATTGGTACGAAGGAAGTAGGAATTGCGATTATTGCATCTACGTTAACAACGGTAGCCGTGTTTGTACCTGTTGCGTTTACAACAGGCTTGATTGGACAAATTTTTACGGAGTTTGCGTTAACGATTTCCTTTAGTTTATTTGCTTCACTTATTGTTGCATTAACAGTTGTACCGATGCTAGCGAGCAAGTTTTTAAGTACGAAAAATGGCAATATAAATGAGCAACGTGCAAAATCAACGTTTTATCAATCTTATCGAAAAGCTTTAATATGGACATTGAAAAGACGTTCTGTCGTTTTAGGAAGTACAGTCATTGTGTTCGGGCTATCTTGTTTTGCCTTGTATAAAACGGGAACGGAATTTATTCCAGCTACGGATGAAGGATATGTGACTGTAGAAGTGGATTTACCACGTGGTACTTCTTTAGATGTGACCGAACGGGTTGTCAGTGAGGTTGAAGAGCGAATTAATGAAGAATCTGAAGTAGAAGCGTTAATTAGTTTAATTGGTGGGGATCAGCAATCGTTATCTCGCGGAACATCGAGTTCAAATAAGGCGCAACTTTATGTGAAACTTGTACCACTGTCAGAGCGTAATCGTTCCATTTTCGAGTTTACAGAAGAAGTTGAGGCGGATGTAAAGGATATAGTAGGAGATAAGGGAGAAGTCGAATTTGCATTATCTACTTCATCTGGTTCCTCGCCGAATACAATGACGTTTCGTGTGACAGATTCCAATGAAGTACGTCTAAAGGAAACGGTTAAAGATATTCAAGTCGAATTAGAAAAGGTTGATGCGATTTTAGAAGTAACGACCGATTTAGATAATACAGCAGATGAAGTGCAAATTGTTGTAAACCGTGATGCAGCAAATGAGTATGGCATGATGCCTGCACAAATTGCACAAACTGTCTTTTCGATGATGCGTGGTGTATTGACGACACAAATATTGACAGATGACGGTGAAGTACTATCTGTTTATACCGGCTTTGGAGAGACGTATAAAACGGATGTTGAATCAGTAAAAACAATGAAGCTTCGTACATCAGCAGGTGTTTTTGTTGAGCTTCAAGATATTGCAGACGTCACAATTGCAAAAAGTCAAACATCGATTCGCCGATCGGATCAGGCAGCAGCTGTTGCTTTTTTCCTTAAATATAAAAATGAAGAATCATTAAGTAGTATTTCTGCTAAAGTGGATAAGGCAATTGAAAAAGTTAAAACACCTTCAGAAACGTCTATCGTATTTAGCGGTGATCGTGAGCTTTATGAAAATGCGAAGGATGATATGTATTTAGCGGTAGCACTTGCAGTCGTTCTTGTATATATTGTGATGGCGGCACAATTTGAATCATTAAGATATCCATTTATTATGATGTTTAGCGTTCCATTGATGGTCATTGGTGTAGCGATTTCATTATGGATAACGAACACACTGTTAGGCATTACAGCGGTTATTGGCATTTTAGTGCTCGTTGGTATTGTCGTAAACAACGGTATTGTACTTGTTGATTATATTAATCAGAAGAAAGCAGAAGGATATTCTACTTACGATGCCATTTTAATTAGTGGACAAGATCGTCTTCGCCCAATTTTAATGACAGCCTTAACGACAATGTTAGGACTTATTCCGTTAGCATTAGGTATTGGAGAAGGAGCAGAGATGAACCAGCCAATGGCGATTGTTGTAATTGGTGGATTATTTACATCGACACTATTAACATTATTTATCGTACCGATTATATACAGTTTAATCGATAAAGAAACGAGGAAAGTGGCTTCTTAAGGGGGATTTAACAAATGGATATACATCTATTCACTGGATTTCCAGGGTTTGTGGCAAGTCAACTAATTCGTCAGTTATTTCGCGATGGCGTAACGAATCATATATACGCCATCGTCTTACAAAGTGAAATGGAAAAAGCAAAGAACGAAGTAATCAATATAAAAAAAGAACAACCACATTGTCAAATTGAGCTTTTGGAAGGCGATATTACACTTCCAAACTTAGGAATTGCAAAGTCGGAGCTCGAAACGATCGTGCCTCGAGTTCAATTTGTTTGGCATTTGGCTGCTATTTATGATTTAGCTGTTTCTCGTAAGCTTGCTTGGAAAGTGAATGTTCACGGTACAACAATTGTGAATGAGTTTGTACGCTCATTACCAAACTTAAAGCGTTATATATTTTTTAGTACGGCGTATGTTGCAGGTCGGCGAAACGGTCGGTTGCTCGAAACGGAATTAATTCGTCCGGCTACATTTAAAAATTACTATGAAGAAACGAAATTTGAGGCAGAACTCCGTATTGAAGATTTAAAGTCAGAAGTACCAGTAACGATATTGCGTCCTGGCATTGTATGTGGACATTCTGAAACAGGTGAAATAATTAAATTTGATGGCATATACTTCTTCTTAAATATGATTGCTAGTTTAAGTGAATTCCCTTTCGTACCGTTTATTGGAAGTAAAGTGACGACAATTAATGTCGTCCCGATTGATTATATTTGTAAAGCGGCTTCGTATCTTTGTACAGTGCAAGAGGCAGAGGGAAAAACATTGCATTTAACAGATCCGAGACCGTATAAAGTGTTTGATGTTTATAGTATGATGGTTAAAGAAATGACAGGTAAAAAGCCTGTGGGGCGTATTCCACTATTTTTGACGAAGAGATTGCTAGCTAATTATTCTATTCGCAAAAAGCTTGGCGTAGAGTACGAGACAATTGAATATTTAGCATGGACTGCTGAATTTGATGTTACACAAGCACAAGCAGTTTTACATAAAGGGGGCATTACATGTCCAGACTTTTTAGAAACGTTACCTAACATAGTAAAGTTTTATAAAGAAAATAGACAACGCTCGGAGTTATTTATTCCAATAAAATAATTATTGTTGCATTTTTTACAATAAATCATTTATACTGATTGTACAAAGTAACTGAATATCCGTTGACTATTTGTCAAAGGGGAGTAGCTATAAGTAGAAATCTACTTACTTCACATTCGTCATGACGTGGTGAAAAACCATCGGGTGTGATAGCATTAATTTTGCTTAGCAAGACCTTTGCCTATTTTTTAGGCATAGGTCTTTTCTTTTGCCTAAAATTGGATTTTCAGATGTGCATTGTTGAAAACGAGAAGAATGGGTATACAAATTAAAAGGAGGAGAAATTTTAATGGAAGCAATTTTATTAGAATACGCATGGGTATTAATTGTCCTTGTATTTTTAGAAGGTTTATTAGCTGCAGATAATGCCGTAGTTATGGCAGTAATGGTAAAGCACCTACCGCGTGAACAACAGAAAAAAGCGTTATTTTACGGGTTATTTGGTGCCTTTGTTTTCCGTTTTATCGCGTTATTCTTAATTACGATTTTAGCGAAATATTGGCAAATTCAAGCAATAGGTGCTGCGTATTTATTATTCATCTCGATTAAGCACTTATACGATAATCATTTCAAAAAGGACGAGGAAGAGCATGAGCTTCAAGAAAAGAAAGGCTCTGGCTTCTGGATGACTGTATTTAAAGTAGAGCTAGCGGATATTGCGTTTGCAATTGACTCGATGCTTGCAGCTGTAGCGATTGCGATGACATTACCACATTTAGGTGATTTCGATATTGGTGGTATTAATGCCGGACCATTTGCCGTGATGTTCCTTGGTGGTTTCGTTGGCTTAATTATTATGCGATTTGCAGCTCAGTGGTTCGTAAAAGTTCTTGCGGATTACCCATCATTAGAAACAGCTGCATTTTTAATTGTAGGCTGGGTAGGGGTGAAATTAGCGGTTCTTGCGCTAGGTCATGAAAACTTAGCAATTATTGATCCACACTTCCCACATTCTACACTATGGAAAGTAATTTTCTGGGTCGTTTTACTAAGTATTGCTATAGGTGGTTACCTAACAGGTGTAGCGAAAAAGAAAAAACAAGTCGAATAATAAAAAAGATACGCTATAGGTGCTTGTCATCTATAGCGTATCTTTTATTTTTATGATAAATTTCGCTATATAAGTTATTTAAATTAGGGGGACGAGCCGTGAGAGAAAATAAAAAGATAGGACAAGGAATAACAGCATTCCAAGTGCTCGTCTCGTATTATTTTATTGCAATAGCGATTTCATTTGGTTTGCTTCGTTTGCCAGGAGTACATCAGCCAGGTGTAGAGGTATCACTTATTGATACGTTATTTACAGCTGTAAGTGCGGTGAGCGTAACTGGACTAACGGTATTTAATGTATCAGAAACATATTCAGGTTTCGGTTTATTCATATTGCTTCTTATTTTACAATTAGGCGCAATTGGTATTATGTCCCTAGGTACTTTTGTTTGGCTGTTAGTAGGGAAAAAAATCGGCATGCGTGAACGACAGCTGATTATGATTGACCATAACCAAACTAACATTTCAGGTGTTGTGTACTTAATTCAAGAAATTGCAAAAATTTTATTAGTTATTGAAGCGTTTGGTGCTGTTATTTTATCCATTCATTTTAAGCGGTACTTTGAAACGTGGGAAGAGTCAATTATTCATGGTATATTTACGTCTATTTCTGCGACGACGAACGGCGGATTTGATATTACAGGGATGAGTTTACAGCCATTCCACTTAGACTATTTCGTGCAGTTTGTCACGATGGTATTAATCGTTCTTGGTGCTATTGGATTCCCGGTGTTAATTGAAGTAAAAACATTTTTATCACGTAAAATACCAGGGTTCCGTTTTAGTTTGTTTACGAAAATAACGACTACTATTTATGGTTTGTTATTTGTTGTAGGAACGTTTGGCATTTTATTAGTTGAATCATTTCATTCGTTTAAAGGGATGGAGTGGCATGAAGCGATATTTTCAGCGATGTATCACTCGGTTTCTGCCCGTTCAGGAGGTTTAACGACGTACGATGTCACGACATTTAGTGAAGCCACAAGCATATTTATAAGTGTTCTTATGTTTATTGGTGCATCACCGAGTTCCGTAGGTGGAGGAATTCGAACGACGACTTTTGCAATAGCGATTTTATTTTTAATTTCGTTTGCTAACGGTCGGGAGGAAATTCAAATATTCGGAAGGGGAATTCATTTAACTGATGTGTTCCGCTCTTTTGTTGTTATATTTTTAGCGCTCTTTATGGTACTAGTTGCAACAATGATTCTGCTTATTACAGAGCCACATGCAACAACAACGCAAATCATTTTTGAAATTATGTCTGCGTTCGGAACGTGTGGAATGAGCCTTGGTATTACGAGTGACTTATCTATTGTGGGGAAAATTGTTGTTATAATACTCATGTTTATCGGTCGCGTCGGACTTATTTCATTCCTTTATACGCTCGGTGGAAAATCAAAAAAATTACCATATCGTTATCCGAAAGAGCGGGTAATTATCGGTTAAAAA
>JBJEFO010000357.1:0-8697 GCA_051874135.1 Lysinibacillus sp. | reverse complement strand
ACTATACGTGAAAATAGCCTGTTGCCTGTTTTAAATCTTTTGCGACATCATTTAAATCATTCATCATCGAAACGATTTTCGTCATTTCATGCAGTTGTTCCTCTGCGCTTGCTGTTACTTCTTCGGCACTAGCGGCAGATTGCTCTGAAATCGTAGCGATGTTATGCATACTTTGCAGAACGGCTTCTTTTTCCTTAATCATCGAGGACAGTTTATCCATTAAAGTCGAAATGTTCGCTTGGATATGTTCCGCGCGTGTTAGCTGTTGATTGAATGCGTGTTCTGTAGTCGTAACAGCAACCGTTTGTTCCGCCAGTAAAGCTGTATTGCGAGATACGATTGTTTTCGTTTGTTCTGTTTCATGTAAAATGCTTGAAACAGTATTCTGTACATGTTCTGTTTCACGCTTCGATTGTTCTGCTAGCTTTCGTACTTCCTCGGCAACAACGGCAAAGCCTTTTCCGTGTTCTCCAGCACGTGCAGCCTCAATTGATGCATTAAGAGCTAGTAAATTTGTTTGCTCTGTAATCGACTGAATAGACGCCATTACTTTATCGATTTGAGCGATGTTCATTGCTAAATGATTCATTTGTTGCTCTAATTCATTGTTTACATGATTCGTTTGCTCGCTTTGGAGACGCAGTTTTTGAACTTCTTGCATGCCGAGCTTTGCTTGTGTACTCGTTTGTTCTACATTATTTACCATCTCATTGGCTACAACAGATAAATCATCCATTTTACCACCTAGAGCTGTCATATCAGTGTTTGCTTGTTCTATTTCACTTGCTTGTGTTTGTGCTCCTCGTGCAATTTCGTCGATCGCACGTGTCATTTCACCGCTTGATTGTGAAATTTCCTCGATAACACGATTCATCGTACTTGCCTGTGTTTCTACATGGCTAGCAGTAGATGTGACATCACCAATAACATCAGCCATTTTCATCCGCATCGTATTATAAGCTTTTCCAACCGCTCCGATTTCATTGTTTGTTAATTGTTGTTCTTGTAATGACATCGTTAATGAACCGTTAGCTGCTTGTTCAAGTGCTTGCTGTACATTCGACAGTGGATTAATATTTCTGTAAATAAAGAAGTACGTAATACCAGCTAATAAAATTGCAATGACTACGGCAGAATTAATTGATAACTTTAAGTTCGAATAAAAATCGGCTAATACAGTTGATTTAGGAATGAAAGTTTCAACAATCCACTTTTCTTTTAAGTCAAGTATGTGAATAGGGGTAAAAACAGCGTATGCTTGTTCACCAAATGTAACTGAATCTGCATAAAAATCCGTAGCGTTACCTTGTTGCAATGTTTTATGTACAGTCGTCCAATCAGGCACAAATGGTTCAAGTGATTGTCCGACATTATTAGTACTACCACTATCTGAAAGAATAGTACCAGCTGACGAAGCTACTCGTTGAATGGCTGAAGCTGGCACATTTGCTTCTACAATTGGATTTAAGAAATCGAGCGGAAAATCTGCAAGTGTTACACCGATGACATCGTTGTCATGAATAATCGGTAAAGCAATTGTCACAATCGATAAAGTACCTATTTCTGCTTCGTATTCATATGGTTCTGTTATGTATAACGATTTTGCCGCTACTGGTAGTGTAAACCAGTCACCTTCACTAGCGTTTTCTACAGATTCAATGGAAATGTTCGTGCCGTCTTTTACAATATAAGGTGAAAAATAACCGTCATCTCCAACGAATTGTGTATGCTCAGAACTGATTGTCGTAATTGTATTTTCGCGAATAATGACACTATAGCCTAAAATATCACTTTGTTTGCTCAATGTTTCTTCTTTGTAATGAAGTATCGTATCACTCGTTAGGTCATTATTTTTGTATAGAGATAAAATAAGTTCACGATCGGCTTCTAAGCTACTAATTGTTTTTTCAAAAGTTTGTTGAATTTGTAACGCAGTATTTTCGGTTAGCAATGTTAGATTTTCTTCGCTAGTAGACTTACTGTTTGAGTACACGATAAAATTTGAAATGACATTATAAATAGTAAATAATAGAAGGAATGCACCGATTGTTAGTAAAGATAATTTTAGAACTAAACTTCGTTGTTTCTTCATACTGTAAGCACCAACCTTTATGTAATAAAATGTAACATATAAAACGCGTTATGTTAGAAAATGTAACACATAAGATTAATTTTGTAAATAGTTTGACTATTCGGATTGAGGGCGGAAGTCATTGAAGTTTAGTAGTATTTGAAGTATAATGAAAAAAGGTGCCAAACAACCTATGTAAAGTTTCGACTTTACAACAAAAGCATCCAACGACAGCACGGATTTGCTGGGAAGCTTTTGCTTTAGAGCAGGGAAGATGAGCCCCTGCTCGCCTTACATATTTATTATCGCGCGCTACTTTTTTAAAAGTAGCGCGTTTTTTATTAACAATAGACGTGCAAAAGCAAAGCAGGGAACGACTTTGCTTTTTTGTATGGTTATTTAAATGATTGTTTGCGTAGTAAGTCGGAAAAAGTTGTTTACGCTATAGCATGACCGGGCTCTCTATTGTATGATAAAATGCGCTTATAATTATGAGAACAGTGAGTTGAGAAAAATGATGGAAAGTCAGAAATACGCAATTGTTGATTTAGAGACAACGGGGCATAGTCCTGTAAATGGAGACCGAATGATTCAAATAGCAATTGTGATCATGAAGGATTGGTGTATTGAAAAGACTTTTACATCATTCATTCACCCAGGAAAATCAATCCCGCTTTTTATTCAAGATTTGACGAATATTACCGACGACGATGTCCGCGATGCTTTACCTTTTGAAGCGCATGCGGACTATATATATGAACTGCTGAGTGATGCTGTGTTCGTAGCTCATAATACCGATTTTGATTTACCGTTTTTACAAGCGGAATTTAAACGAGCAGGACTTCCACCATGGCGCGGTAAATTTATCGATACGGTTGAGCTGGCGAAAATTGTATTCCCGACAGCTTTAAGTTATAAACTAGGAGATTTAGCGCAGGAGTTGGGCATTGTGCATGAAAATGCGCATCGTGCAGATGATGATGCGAAAGCAACAGCCGTGCTCCTAAAAGCATGTTGGGAACAGTTGCTACAGTTACCGTTGCCAACATTACAACAACTGCATAAGCGTTCGTTTCGGTTAAAGTCCAACTTAGCGCAGTTGTTTTTTGATGCACTGCAATTAAAACGTAGTAAAGTCGAGCATTATGAACAGCATATTTTCTATAATAAATTGGCGCTAAAAAAGTTAGACATAACGATTGCTGAAACTGCCAAGACAGCTAATTATCCAGCTACACGTATTGAAAAAATAGAAAGGCTTAAAACGACAGTACCAAATTTTGAAGAACGACCAGAGCAATTTCAAATGATGGATTTTGTTTCGGATAGCTTAAATAACAGGCAAGAAATTGTCATTGAAGCATCGACAGGGATTGGTAAGACGCTAGCTTACTTGCTTCCTGCGTTTTATTTTGCACGCGAGTCCAAACGAAAAGTGGGCATTAGTACGTATACATCACATTTAATGGACCAGCTATTACAAGAAGAAATTCCGAGACTAGAACGAATTACAGGTGAACGAGTGCAAATCGCATTATTAAAAGGGATGAACCACTATGTAGATGTCACTCGTTTTGCACAACAATATATGATGCAAGATGATTCCTATGATGAAACATTTGTTATTTTGCAAGTGCTTGTATGGTTGGCGAAAACGGAGACGGGGGATTTAGATGAGTTAAACGTTTCTGGTGGCGGTCAGTTGTTCCTCGATAAAATTCGCAAGACGACAAGCTCGAAGCCTTTGCAAGCAGACTTTGACTTTTATGAGCGAGCGTTACTCAAAGCAAAATATGCAGATATTATATTAACAAATCATTCGATGATGTTAGCTGATACAATTCGTCAAACGCCTATTTTTAATGAAATCGGTGGATGGATTATCGATGAGGCACATCAGTTTATACAGGCTGCGATTACGAGAGATGAAAAACTATTCTCGTTTAAAAACTGGAAATATATTTTTGGACAAATAGGGTTATATACCGATGAAGCAAAGTTTTATAAATTGCAACGTGCGGCATTAAAAACTCACCGTGTACAAATGCAAGTGATGCAACAGTTAGAAAAAAGCTTTATGCAAATGATGACTAAATTTGACCAAGTAATGCAGCATTTTATACATTTACTGATGCAACAATTGAAACAGTCAAATAAGCATGAAGTGAAAACAACAGTATTTTTAGAGCAACTTGCGATTGATCGAAAGCAGTTTGAACAGTTTTCAACAATTGTTCAGCGATGGATAGATTTAGCAGAAGCAGTATTGAATCAATTCGAGACAGGTGTAGATGAATTAGCACCAGAGCATGCCTTTTTAATAGATGAATGGCGTTTTTGGATACGAGAATATAAATTAGCCATTGCTCAGTGGGATGATGTATTCTTACGTTCAAATGACCAGTATTCTACTTGGATTGAAGTAGATAAACGAAGTATGCCTAGTTCGATTCAACTACTGAAAAAGCCAATTCAAGTGACGACATCTATTGAACAGCTATTTAGTGCTTATCGGGAAAAGGTAGGAATTATTTGGACATCGGGCACAATGACAGTACCTCATAATAAGCATTTTATTACGGATCAACTAGGTATTTCGCGTGATGTGCCACTACAAGTATTACAAGCGCCTGCATCTTACTTTAGTGGAGCGAAAGCTTATATTGTAACGGATATGCCGGATATTCAGTCCGTTAGCCAATCAGATTATATAGAGGCGGTTGCGCATGCAATAACGCGTACTGTAAGAACAACAGAAGGACGCTGCTTTGTATTATTTACATCGCAACAAATGTTACGTGAAACGGTTGAACTCATTCAAGAAAGCGGATTATTAGATGAATATATGTTATTTGCACAAGGCGTAACAGCAGGCAGTAGAATGCGTCTTTTGAAAGCTTTCCAAAAGTTCAACCAGTCTGTGTTATTTGGTACGAATAGCTTTTGGGAAGGGGTTGATGTACCTGGTGATGGACTTGCATCGGTTGTCGTCGTACGTTTACCGTTTTCATCTCCAGATGAGCCGACGTTTAAAGCGCGTGCCAATTATTTGCAGGCACAAGGGAAAAACTCCTTTGCTGAATTGTCTTTACCAGAAGCCATTTTACGGTTTAAACAAGGCTTTGGCCGATTGATTCGTTCCTCTCAAGATAAGGGGGTATTTATTATCTTGGATCGACGCATTGAAACGAAATCATACGGACTTGAGTTTATCCGTGCATTACCGCCGATTTCTGTACAAAAACTACCCCTCACGACTATGGTATTAGAATTGGAACATTGGTATAATAATGAGCGATGAGGGAAGAAAGCAGGTAGGCAAGATGAAACAAACAATAATAAAGAAATCGGCATATAGACAGAAGAAGGTGACAGCATGAAAAACTGGCTTATTTTCGGTGTCATTTTTATTGCATCGTTAACACTTGTTATTACCTCTTTTGTACTCTGGAAAGCCGATGCGCCATTTAATGATATGGAACAGCAGGCAGAAGATTTAGCTATTTCGTCTAAATCTCTTGCGGTCGTTTCAGATAGTTATATTTATAATGGTAATAAGCCGTACATTACGGTATTCGGGGTAGACGAATACGGTAAGAAGAAAGCAATTTTTGTTCCAATCAGCTTAGAAGAGGACATGATTCAGGAAGTATTTTTGCAAGATGGCATTACAAAAGAACAGGCGTTATCGGTAATAAGTAATGAAACGAATGTAAAAGAAATACTTCATACAAAATTAGGCTACGAGGAAGCAGGCGCAGTATGGGAAATTAGCTATATTAACGAAGCCGATAAGCTGAATTATGTGTATATTTTGTTTGAAGACGGACAATGGTGGAAACGCATATTGAATTTGTAGAGGAGAGATTTTGTTGAAACAATTATTAGCTAATCGAGTGAAAACATTAACACCATCTTCAACACTTGCAATTACTGCAAAAGCAAAGGAACTTAAAGAGCAAGGAATCGACGTAATCGGTTTAGGTGCTGGAGAGCCAGACTTCAATACACCACAAAATATTTTAGATGCAGCAGTCGATTCAATGAACAAAGGATTAACAAAATACACGCCAGCGGGTGGTCTACCTGTATTAAAACAAGCAATCATTGATAAACTTGCCCGCGACAACAACCTTACATATAAAGCAAACGAAATTATGGTCGGTGTTGGCGCAAAACATGTGTTATACACATTATTCCAAGTAATCTTAAATGAAGGCGATGAAGTAATCATCCCAATTCCTTACTGGGTATCTTATCCAGAGCAAGTGAAATTAGCTGGCGGTGTACCAGTATATATTGAAGGTACGGCACAACAAAATTATAAAATTACAGCAGAACAACTAGCAGCAGCTGTAACTGACAAAACAAAAGCGGTTATTATCAACTCCCCATCAAACCCATCAGGTATGATTTATTCACGCGCAGAGCTAGAAGCATTAGCGCGTGTTGCAGAAGAAAAAGATATTTTAATCGTTTCAGATGAAATTTATGAAAAACTTGTATACAATGGTGTGGAACATTTTTCAATCGCGCAATTGTCAGAAAATATTAAAGCGCGCACAATCGTTGTAAATGGTGTAGCGAAGTCACATTCAATGACGGGCTGGCGTATCGGTTATGCGGCTGGGGATTCAAACATTATTAAAGCGATGACAGACTTAGCTTCTCATTCAACTTCTAACGCAACAACAACTGCTCAATATGCAACTGTTGAAGCTTACAATGGTCCGCAAACGGCTGTAGAAGAAATGCGTCAAGCATTTGAGTCTCGTTTAGAAAAAATTTATCCACAGCTTGCAGCAATCCCTGGTTTTAAAGTGTTAAAACCACAAGGAGCATTTTACTTATTACCAGACGTAGCAGAAGCTGCAGCAAAAACAGGCTATGAATCTGTAGATGCTTTTGCAAAAGCTTTACTTGAAGAAGCAAACGTAGCCGTAATCCCAGGTTCTGGCTTCGGTGCAGATGCGACAATCCGCTTATCATATGCAACATCATTAGAATTACTAGAGGAAGCAGTTCGTCGTATTGATACATTTGTAAAATCAAAATGGCAAGACTAATAACTGCTCTCTAATTTTGGAGGACATGTATGAAGAAAATTATGATCAAGGATATGCCTCAGCATATCGGTGAAACAGTGAAACTAGGTGCTTGGCTAGCAAATAAACGCTCTAGCGGTAAAATCGCCTTCTTACAATTACGTGACGGTTCAGGCTTCGTTCAAGGCGTTGTCGTAAAAGAAGAAGTAGGCGAAGAGTTATTTGCAGTTGCAAAAAGTATGACACAAGAAACGTCAATGTATATTGTAGGGGAAGTAAAGGCTGATGAACGTTCTACATTCGGTTGCGAATTAAACGTAACAGGAATTGAAGTTATTCATGCGGCAACAGATTTCCCTATTACACCAAAAGAACACGGTACGGAATTCTTAATGGATAACCGCCATCTTTGGTTACGTTCTCGTAAGCAACATGCCATTATGAAAATTCGTAACGAAATTATTCGTGCCACGTATGAATTCTTTAACGATAATGGATTCACAAAAATGGACCCACCAATTTTAACTGGTTCAGCTCCTGAAGGTACTTCAGAGTTATTCCATACAAAATATTTTGATGAAGATGCATACCTTTCACAATCAGGTCAGCTATACATGGAAGCTGCAGCAATGGCGTTAGGTAAAGTATTCTCATTCGGTCCAACATTCCGTGCGGAAAAATCAAAAACACGTCGCCACTTAATTGAATTTTGGATGATTGAGCCGGAAATGGCGTTTGTTGAATTTGAAGAAAACCTAGAAGTACAAGAGCAATATGTAGAACATATCGTCCAATCTGTACTGAAAAACTGTCAGCTTGATTTAGAGCGTCTTGGTCGTGATACTTCTAAGCTAGAAAACATTAAAGCACCGTTCCCTCGCATTTCTTACGACGATGCAATCAAATTCTTACACGAACAAGGATTTGACGATATCGAGTGGGGCGATGATTTCGGTGCACCACATGAAACAGCGATTGCGAATCACTTCGACAAACCTGTATTCATTACGTGCTATCCAGTAGGCATTAAACCATTCTATATGCAACCACACCCAGAGCGTGATGATGTTGTACTATGTGCAGACTTAATTGCGCCAGAAGGTTATGGTGAAATTATCGGTGGTTCTGAACGTATTCATGATTATGATTTATTAAAATCTCGTCTTGAAGAGCACGGGTTATCAATGGATGCATATGCATGGTATTTAGAATTACGTAAACAAGGTTCTGTACCTCACTCAGGCTTCGGCCTTGGCTTGGAGCGTACAGTAGCGTGGATTTCAGGAACAGAACACATCCGTGAAACAATTCCATTCCCACGCTTACTAAACCGTTTATACCCTTAAACAAATAATTGGAACTATACTTGTAGACAAAGTCTTTAATGGCTTTGTCTACTTTTATCTAATGGATGAAAAGGAAATACCATTTTCCTTGTAAGAAATTAAATACAGATTCTTTATAAATTCATTGCACTTATGTGCAGTAATTTATAAAATGGATTTTGTGTTGTATTTTCGGGAATCATCGTATAGAGAAGATTATGTTAACAATCAATATAATGAATTACTTTCACATAAG
>JBJEFO010000356.1:0-2012 GCA_051874135.1 Lysinibacillus sp. | reverse complement strand
TTTTAAAAGGTGTATACTCAACAGGGTGTTCTTTGGCATTTGCGTCCTCCATGTTCAAAAAAGAAATAGACTCGTTATTACTTCTTTTTATCCCCTTGTTAATTAAAGCTTCATCCATTTTTGAATGAATATCGATGTTACAGCGCGCAATTGTTCATATTTATTGGAGAACTTCACAGCGAAATACATTGTTTTCATAAAATGCATCGTATTTGAGCGTGCTTTAAACCAATCTTTCGTATAGCCAGCTTCATATAAATATACTTCTAGCTTATCAAAAACTTGCTCCACCCATTCAATTAAAATTTCTTCTGGGAAATCAATCGCAATTAACGCCTCAATAATTTTTACAAGGCGTTCTTCCTCATCATCAATATATACGCTCCCCTTCCAAAAGGCATCCTTCACCCCTTGAAGTATCATCGGTGCATAGCGTATTTCAAATTGTGGGTGACGAATGCTCGCTACACATAGGTCCGCTACATGTGCCATACTATGTGCCCAACCTTGCTCATCATTAATATAGCCGCGTACATCACGCTCTCGTAAAAAATAGCGAGATACTTCTTGGAAAATTACCGTCAAGTCATCCGCTTGTAAAAAGCGAAGTTGCGCATCTGCATGTAAAAGCGCTGTCAGCCAAAGCGCTGAAAAAGAACGAGTGAATACCGCTTCAGTCGCTTCCCTATCTTGAATATGTAAAAATAAATGTTCCTCATCAATTAATTGCATTGCAAGTGGACGTAAACGTTCCGCTGCCCAGTAATTTGCTGACAACAGCTCTATAAACAATCGATAATTCGTTTGATCACGCAATGTACTACTCGGGTCTCCAATATGTTTCACCATATTTGTAAGCAACTGTTCTTCATGAGCTTGCATATATAATTGTCTTTCTTCTTCATTCATCGCTAAAACTTGCTGTAATTGTTGTAACAAAAAAATTCCCCCTAATAAAACCGTTACTGTCATTGTAAGAGACAACTACCGATTTTACTAGGAGGAACTATTAATACATTGAAAATACTTCTTCCGCATCAAATAAATCCTTTACTTCTATTACTTTATCTGAAAAGCGATGTACGATATCTAAATTAACAGTTTGGATTAAATTCGTTAATACGATAGAAGTGCATTCGAAATTTCGTTTTTTCTTTATCGTATTAAACTGTTCTAAAAAACGACTCGATAAAAAGCTTGAACCATCCGTTACAAATAACACATCTGCTTTATTAAATTCACTTTTCGTTAATATATCTAGTGACACACGTAGCGGCTTTTCATAATTCGTCCCGCCCCCTAAAAAGCGATTACTAAAGTTCACAATGTCTTTGGCAGTGGAACGACCTTTCGTAAAAATAACAACTTCTCCAACTTCACTTGCAAATGGTACAATTGCAAAATCGCGTTTTTGCTTCCGCGCAATCATTAATAACGCTAAACAAAAGGCCTTACTCTCCGCTTTGGTAGACGTCATAGAGCTACTCTCATCCATACAAATAATGATTGGGCCACGTCCCCTGCGATCTTTCCCTTTCGTATCAAAAATGAGTGCTTGTTGTTCTGAATAGCGTTTTAAAAAATCGAGCTTTGTATTCGGTAATACAAAACTAGCAAGTTCCATTGGCAGAAGTCTCGCAATTTCCTGGCCATATGTCACGTTTTTTCGTTCCATCGTCATTCGATGCTTCGTTTTTTGTTTTTTCTTTGCAATTCGTTTAAAGCGCCCCGTGAGCTCAGCAATTTTTTTTAGCAAATCATGTTGTTGCATTTGCTCAGCTAATTGAAATTGTTCGCCCATTGGAACGGTTTTGAGTTTTTTTCCATCTAGAGTACCCATTTGAATTATCGCTTGCTTCGTCGATCTTGCATCAGTCGTCGATTTTGTTAGCATTCCACTAAATTGTTCCATAGCTAGTTTTTTCATTGTTTTCTGTACATCTATTTGTGCCCGCTTCTGCTCTTTTTGTGCAGCAAGCAATTGCTTTTGCGTAAACTCTTTTTGCAATTGC
>JBJEFO010000355.1:0-2017 GCA_051874135.1 Lysinibacillus sp. | reverse complement strand
TGTATTTCAATAACGTATCGGTAGTAATTGTTTCAAAGCCTTGCTGCGACAAATAAGCCATTGTATTAAACTGCCACCTTGATTGTCATAGACCGGAACATGATCCTGTGTGGTGCGGAAATACGGTGAACTTGCCTCGTTTACGTCAGGGTAGAGAAATGAAAATGAGCTTACAATGAGTACGATGAGCATGAAATATTTAGTTGTTGGAGAGAAAAAATTCATGAGATTCTTCATCACGACCTTCTAAAGATATTTCTAATTCGTTTTATGCATAGCTGCATGAATCATACTATTATCATATAAGTTTTCAAAAAAATGTCGATACACCAGCTTTTAAAACTATTTTCACTATACATAAGTTTGTTATTAAGTGAAATTATATAAATATTTGGTGGGTATTACAGGCGAATATTTTATTTAAGGCTATTCGTAATAAAAGGGGAGACGCCCGACTGCTCCGAATTACTTGGGGAAAGTTTCACTTTATTGGCATGATTTATGAGAGAATAGCAGACAAAATGGTTCCAAAATAAAGATTGTGAACATTCGGGCTCTTGTTGTGAATTAGAATTGTGAAATAATTGAACATTTTATCTCAGTTGATGAACACATGTGTTTAAAAAGCCCTTTATGCTTTATTATTAAAAGTAGCTAATCAATCGTATTAAGTTTTTGAAGTGTTACATTGTTTGTGAAATTTTACGGTTTTATTAAATTGCTATTTTTATGTTTAACTTTCATTTTTATGTTAACTATTGAGCAATCATGTTCATTAAAATAAATGATGGAAAAACAACCTTCAATAAGCTGTAATCGTTGATAGTAAAGATGGAATTGCAATCAGATTCCTGTATTTTCTAAATTGTAGCCGGTGAAATGTAAAAATTTTAGTCGAAACATGTCAAAAAATGTTAAAAGTGTAAAAATATTAATTTTTTCAACATTTTTGTGATTATTGAGGCGGTTCTGATGGTACAATTTAAACTATATACAAAAAATGGGTAACACTCGTTTTAATTAGAGGAGTTGATTAGATGCAGCAATATAAGGAAGATTTATCTTTAGCAAAATACTTATTTCATCAAGGGAAAAATTTTGAGGCATATGATTACTTAGGTTCACATCAATGTACTCGGGATGGAAAAGAAGGTTTTGTTTTTAGGGTGTGGGCTCCAAATGCTGCTGCTGTATCTGTTGTAGGCGACTTTAATGAATGGAATGCAGAGTTGCATCCAATGGCCAAGGAATCAGAGGAAGGAATATGGGAGTTGTTTATCGAAGACCTTGCAGAGTATTCGCTATACAAGTATGCGATTACGACAAAAGACGAACGTATCCTGTTTAAGGCGGATCCATATGCTTTCCATAGCGAAACGCAGGAACGAACAGCATCGTACACCTATTCCTTTACTGACAAATTCACATGGACAGACGGTGACTGGCAGTTCCACAAAGCTGGACAGAACATCTACGAAAGCCCGATGAATATTTATGAAGTCCACCTCGGTTCCTGGAAACAATCTGAGGACGGCGAATACTTGAACTATCGCACAATCGCGAATAAGCTGATTCCCTATGCGAAGAAAATGGGTTACACGCATATCGAACTGCTTCCTTTGTCAGAATATCCTTTTGATGGTTCATGGGGTTATCAAGTATGCGGCTATTACAGTGTTACATCACGATTTGGTATGCCGGAGGATTTCATGTATTTGGTCAATCTGGCGCATGAGCATGGTCTCGGCATTATTATGGATTGGGTTCCGGCACATTTCCCGAAGGATGCACACGGATTATATGAGTTTGATGGGCAACCATTGTATGAGTATCAGGATGCTTTAAAGATGGAGCATAAGCAATGGGGAACAAGAATATTTGATTATGGCCGTAACGAAGTGCAGTCTTTCTTGATTTCCAATGCGATTTTTTGGATGGAAAAGTACCATATTGACGGTATCCGGGTAGATGCGGTCGCTTCGATGCTTTATTTGAACTATAACAGAGAGTTTGGCGA
>JBJEFO010000354.1:5918-8851 GCA_051874135.1 Lysinibacillus sp. | reverse complement strand
GCGGTTGCCGGTCTATTTTGTGCGGATAAACCATTTGTTTTGTGCGGTTGCCAGTCTCTTTCGTGCGGATAGACCCTTGTGTTGTGCGGTTGCACATTAAAAAGCATCCGCCAAACTAGGCGGATGCTTTCGTTTATTATTTTTTATTTTCTTCAATCGTTACAACAGCTTCTTCTGCTACATGTACTTCCGGCTCGATTACAGATGGTTTTTCTTCGGTCACTTGTGGTGTTTCCACCGCTACTACACCTGTATCTACTTCTGGATGTACTTCTTCATGATGCTCCTCTACAGCAACTGTTTGTTCCGTAGCTGGCACTTGTTCCACTACTGCTTCATGCGCAATAATATGCTCACTGCTCTGTGGTGGCGTAACGTCTTCCTTTTCTACTACTTCTGGCGTTTCCACTACGACAACACCTTGCGCTTCTGGATGAAGCTCTTCGTGATGCTCTTCTACAACAGGTGCTTCCTCCGTAGTCGTCACTTCCTCTACGACTGCTTCATGCGCTACAGGGTGTTCTTCAAGTGATGCTGCCACTTCCTGTTGTGCCTGTGACTTTGCGTCTTCAGATACAGCTATTGCTACTACACCTGCATCTGTTTCTTCAATGATATCTTCTTCTACTGGCTCTTCCTCTGTAGGAGCGCCATCACCAAATACAGCGCGCTCTAATAGCTCTGCAATATCAAATGTACCAACTTGATCTTCCACTTCTTTTGCTTTCGTACCGTCTTGTAGCATCGTTAAGCAGTAAGGACAGCCTGATGAAATAACAGATGCATCTGTCGCTAATGCCTGCTCTGTACGCGTTACATTAATACGATTACCAACATGCTCTTCCATCCACATTAAACCGCCACCAGCACCACAGCACATACCTGTTTCACGGTTGCGATCCATTTCCACAAGCTTCACACCTGGAATGCCGCGTAAAATTTCACGTGGTGGATCATACACATCGTTGTAACGACCTAAGTAACATGAATCGTGGAATACGATTGTTTCATTTACTGGATAGTTCATCGTTAGACGACCTTGCTGGATTAAATCATATAAAAGCTCTGTATGATGCAGTACTTCCCCATTCCAACCGAAATCCTTATACTCATTTTTGAAAATGTTGTACGCGTGCGGATCGATTGTTACGATTTTTGTTACTTCATTTTTCTCAAACTCGTCGATGTTACCTGTTGCTAGCTCTTGGAATAAAAATTCATTTCCTAGACGACGTGGTGTATCGCCAGAGTTTTTCTCTTTGTTACCTAAAATCGCAAACTTTACGCCTGCTTCGTTCATTAATTTTGCAAATGATAAAGCGATTTTTTGTGAGCGGTTGTCGAATGAACCCATTGATCCAACCCAGAATAAATATTCGAAACCGTCACCTGATTTTTTCGCTTCTTTAACAGTTGGAATATGAATCGACTCATCTAGTTCACGCCAGTTTTCCTTCTCTTTACGGTTCAGACCCCACGGATTTCCTTGACGCTCGATATTCGTCATCGCGCGCTGTGCATCTGGGTTTACTTTCCCTTCCGTCATCGTTAAGTAACGACGTAAATCGATAATTTTATCAACATGCTCGTTCATAACTGGACATTGATCTTCACAGTTACGACAAGTCGTACAAGCCCAAATTTCTTCTTCTGTAATAACACCGCCGATTAACTCACGGTCGTAAATTGTTTCAAGTGTACCGCCACCTGCTGCAGCAATCGCTAATTGGTTCCCTTGTGTATTGTTAAAGAATTGGAACGGTACCCAAGGCTTTTGCTTTGTTACAACGGCACCTGTAAATGTTAAATGGTCACGCAATTTCACGATTAAATCCATCGGTGACAGCATTTTACCTGTACCTGTAGCTGGACACATATTTGTACAGCGACCACACTCTACGCAAGCATATAAATCTAGTAATTGCTTTTGTGTAAAGTCTTGAATTTTACCAACACCAAGCGCCGGCATATCTGCTTCATCTTCCGCCTCTTCAAGCGCCGCAAAGTCGATTGGACGCAGTGTGCCTTTACGATCTAAGCGGTTCACCCCAACGTTCACAATACTAGTAATTAAGTGGAAGTGCTTCCCTTGTGGAACATATACTAAGAATACTAGTAATGTTACAAGGTGAATCCACCACATTACATAGAAAACGATAGCAGCTGCAGTTTCAGGTAGCCATTGGAATAGCCACGCAATACTAGAAGCAATCGGCTCATATCCTGTTAAACCATGATTATGCCAAATAAGCCCCATACCGTTAGCAAATAATGTTGAAACCATTAACGTACCAATAAATATTAATACAAGACCATTTTTCCAACCGCGCTTTAAGCGGACAAGTTTCTCCACATAACGGCGGTAAAACGCGCCAAGTACAGCTACTAAAATAACGACTGCAACGATTTCTTGGAAGAATGTAAATACCCCGTATAACCCACCTAATGGTAAGTGTGAATCAGGAGCTAACCCTTTCCAAATTAAATCGATGGCACCGAATTGAACCATTAAGAAACCATAGAAGAAAAGTACGTGAATAAGCCCCATCTTCTTATCTTTTAATAGTTTCGATTGTCCAAATACTTTCTCTACTAAATCGCTAATTCGTTCGCTCAGCTTCTGATCAAACGATTCTTTTCTCCCTAACTGGATAAATTGATAGCGCGTTTTTAATAAGTACGCAAATAATCCAACTGCATACAAAATAACCGCGATTGTCGCTACCCAGTTCACAATTAATAGTGTATTCACTACAAATCCCCCCTTGCTGTGTGTCGACGTCCCGCTAATATCCCCTTTGTCTTTTATTAGCAATCCACCAATGACCCACGAAGCATATAATATTTCCATATTAATACTATTAGTCTTATTTTAGATATGAATGAGCATTCAGTCAATAACTTTTATAGTAAACGTCAGAAAATTTAGTAAT
>JBJEFO010000354.1:1643-5818 GCA_051874135.1 Lysinibacillus sp. | reverse complement strand
ATTTACTTGCGTTATTTTCTAAAATACTTGCTTCATTTTTAAAAATACTTGCCTAATTTTCAAAAATACTTGCTTCATTTTAAAATTTACTTGTATTACGACATACTTTCCACAAAAAAAGCCCTCTCATAAATAGAAAGGGCCCCTTCAACTTATTTGAACACATCACCGCTACGCACATATTCTACATCCGCGATATTTAAACGGAAGTTCACAACACGTGCTGCTGCAAATAAATAATCGGATAAGCGGTTTAAATACTTTTGCACAACAGGTGAAACATCTTCCACTTCGCGCATTAATGTAACTGTTTGACGTTCTGCTCGACGCGCAATTGTACGGGCAATATGAAGCGTTGCTGCTGCTGGTGAACCGCCTGGTAAAATGAAGCGCTTTAGCTCTGGCGCCTCTTCAGCAAGCTTATCAATACGTTGTTCTAATACTTCAATTGGTGCTTCTGTTAGCTTATAGACACGGTTTTTCATGACATTTGCTAAATCGCCACCGCCATCAAATAGCTCATGTTGAATCGCCTCAAGATCTGCTAAAATATCAGCAAAAATCCCTTTATCTAACTCTGTCACCGCTTTACCGATAAATGAATTTAATTCATCAATCGTACCGTAAGCTTCTACGCGTGCGTGATCTTTATCGACACGCCCCCCGATAATACTCGTTTTTCCCGTGTCACCTGTTTTTGTGTAAAGTTTCATCTCATCACCCATTCCTTTAATTTTTACACTGCTTATACTTACGAATTGCCTCTACTGTTGTTTCAAAAACACCGTGCCCAATTAGCTTGCCAACATCGGTAATCGGACCTGCGTAAGGCATTTCCTCACCGTGCTGTGTAGCGGCGATTAGCAAGCTATCTGTTGCTGTTCCTGTAGCGATAGTATTCGTCTGCACATCGCGAATATCCTCTTCTGCCAGCGCTTTCGTTTTCGCTTCAGTCGCTGTAATCATCGCCTGATAAAATGCTTCATCTGATAATTTGCCATTTACAATGACCCACGTATTAATCGTCCCGATATAAGGTGTGTCTTGTCGCTCATGCGTCCTTGTAACATCGACGGCATTGCCTACACCAGCTGTTACAGCAACCGTTATGCTAAAACGTTCATGATGAAATGAACGAATGGCAACTAAGTTCGCTGTAACTGCCGTTAACATCACAACCGTATTCGTTAATGAAAAACCTCGGTCTAATAAAAATTGAACGGTTTCTTCTTTGACATTTTCTATATTATAGTACGGCGAAATCGAGCGGTTTAAAAAGGTGTTATACCAGCCCATGCCTGCATTATGCACTGCCGAAGAAATGACCTTTAACGGAAATTCTACTTGTAATTGTACATAGTCGTTCGTCACTGTAAATTGTTTTGATGTTACGAGCGGTTGTCGCTCACTCACTTGTTCTGGCATCATCGTAATTTGTGGCTTCGGTATTTCAGGATGTGCATATGTCGCTACTCGTGCCTCATAAACTTCTGCAATTTGCTCCTGCAATACGACTTCATGTGGCGCCCCATATGCACGTACTTGCCCCTGCTCCATTAATAATAACTCGTCACAATAAAGAGAAGCCAAGTTAATATCATGAAATATCGATACGACCGTTAATCCGCATTCGGTTGCTTCTTTTCGAATCATATCTAAAATTTGCTTTTGATGTGCAATGTCCAAATGATTCGTTGGTTCGTCTAATAGCAATACTTGTGAGCATTGAGCAAGCGCCTGTGCAATAAACACCCGTTGCTGCTCCCCGCCGGACAAAAACTCCATCATCGTATCACGATATTTTTCGACGTCGGTTTGTATCATTGCATTTTCTACCGCTTCCTCATCTTGTTTCGACCAGCTCGCGAAAAATCCTTTTTGATGCGGATAGCGACCGAGCGATACGGCATCGTAAACGGAATTGGAAAATGCGTTTGCATGAAGCTGTGGCAACACCGCCATCTTCTTTGCAAGCTCTTTTGCACTATAACTTTTTATCGGCTTTTGTTCGATATAAACTTGCCCTGTAGTCGGTTCAAGAATACCGCTGATGAGCTTTAATAGCGTAGATTTTCCACTGCCATTCGGACCTAAAATACCGAGTATCTTGCCTTTCCCTACTTCAAACGACACGTTTTGAACGATAGGCACCTGCCCATAGCCACCTGAAATGTTTTCAACTTTCAACATTTTTATGCCACCCGCCCTTTACGTTGCTTAAAGAAAATATAGGCAAATACCGGTGCCCCGATAAATGATGTAATAACACCAATTGGTAGCTCGGTCGGTGCAATAATTGTACGTGACACAAGATCACAAATGACAAGTAAGCTTGCCCCATTTAAAAATGAAATGATGAGTAAATGTCGATGATCTGCACCTAAAACCATACGCACCATATGCGGTACAACAAGTCCGACGAAACCAATCGTTCCCGACACAGCAACCGCAGCACCTGTTAACATCGAGCCACCGATTAAAATAATATACTTGCTTCGTTTTACGTCGACACCTAAATATTTTGCACGCTCTTCCCCGTAAATCATCGCATTTAATTCTCTGCGGTGAAGCCATAAAATAAGCGCTCCGATAATGACAAACGGCAAAATCATTTTGACATATGGCCACCCACGCATCGACACACTACCGAGTAGCCAGCCCATAATGGAACGTAACTCTTCCCCCGTCAGTGCAATCATGAGTGAAATGCAGGAGCCTAAAAATGAACTGAAAATAATCCCTGTTAAAATGAGTGTTTCCATCTTCATTGTTCGGTCTACAAGGCGGGCAAATCCCATCACAACAACTAACGTCACGAAGGCACCAATCATACTAAAAATCGGCAATGTAAATAGCCCTAATACCGGTAGAGAAACACTAAAAAATAACGTAAATACTGCGCCAACCGAAGCACCCGATGAAATACCGAGCGTGTACGGATCAGCAAGCGGATTTTTTAACAATCCTTGGAATGCAGCACCTGCAATAGCAAGTGATGCACCGACTAACGCAGCAAGAATAACGCGCGGCATTCGAATGTTCCATAAAATACTATACGCTGTTGGGTTTGATTCCGCGTCCCAAAGTGTCGAAATGGGTACGGATACCGAGCCAATCGATATCCCACACCACATGCTTACGAGTAATAGAGCGACAGAGATTCCATACGCCGCTACTATTTTTTTAGTCATTAAAAACCTCAGGATAAATTGCTTTTGCTAATGATTCAACGCCTTCTGCAAGACGCGGACCTTGACGGCTTGTTGTATCACCATCTACAACTGTTAGTGCATTGTTTTGAATTGCTTTCATGACAGCAAATGCAGGATTGTTTTTAATCGTTTCATCGTCTCCTGCATAAGTAAACACGATGGAATCGGGATTTGCAGCAATGAATTGTTCTGCGCTATATAACGGCCAGCCTTCTTCTTTTACCGCATTCTCTACGTTAATCTCTTTTAACATTTCATTCATAAATGTATTTTGCCCAACTACATAAATATCTGGTGAAGCTCCGACAACCATAAATGCCGTTTTCGGTGCAACCCCTTGTAATTTCGCTTGAATGTCAGCAAGTTTTGATTGAATCGATGCAATGATTTTATCTGCTTCTTCATCCTTGCCCGTTAATGTACCAATCACTTCAATTGTTTCATATGTTTCATCAAAGTTCTCTGCATTTTCTACAACGAATACGGTAACGCCTGAAGCTTCTAACTGTTCAAGAGCACTCTCAAATGTAAACATGCTCGATTCATGCGCAAATACGACATCTGGTTGTAGTGAAATAATTGTTTCAATATTATATTCGATACCACCGATACGTGTTTTCTCCGCTACTTGCTCTGGATAGTTGTCGTTATCATTGACCCCAACTACTTCTTCGTCTAACCCTAGTCCAAATAAAATTTCTGTATTAGACGGTGTTAATGACACAATACGGTCTGGTGCTTCTTCTAATGTAATCTCTTTACCAAGTGCATCTGTTACTGTTACCGGAAATGCTACACCATCATTTTCCTCTACAGATATATTCTGCTTCTCCTGCTCTGTTTCCTTTTCTTCACCACATGCGGCTAACATGCTAATTGCAAGCGTTGCTGCTGCCGCTAACTGCCAAAACTTCTTCATTCTTTTTGTTCCTCCCTTAAATTAGAAAAGCATCACTCGTACAA
>JBJEFO010000354.1:0-1543 GCA_051874135.1 Lysinibacillus sp. | reverse complement strand
TTGGTGTTCATAAAGGCAGGTCTCCTGGCTTATGCATCAAACACTCGTCTACCCCTTCCCGAACATGTCAGTGGGTTTATGTAGGCAAGCTAGCATTTACAGTGGCGGGACCGCGTCGGACTTACACCGACTTCCCTTTTATCTTTGCGCCTCGCAAAGAACCTTTACTACTTATCAAATTTTATAACATATATCATTATAGCTTAAATCTAATTTTTTGAAAGCGTCATTTTCTGAAAACTCTATTTTAAAGCTTGCTGTGCTAATTTTTGAATTGTAATTTCATCCATCGGCGGATTATGTAAGCCTGCACGCACATCACGATAATAGCGCTGTAGTGGACAGCTAGCCTGTAAGCTCTTTGCCCCAATAATGCGCATTGCCTTATCAACGATTGTAATCGCTGCATTTGTTACGATGTGTTTGGCAACGTTTAATTCTGTTGTTAAATAGGCTCGGCGACCCGCATCATCATAAGCTTCAGCAACACCGTATAACACAAATCTTGCCTTACTTAGCTGTAAATCGATTTCGCCAATAAGTGCCTGCACATTCGGCAACTCTGAAATCGTCCCTTTAATACTGTTCGGCGAGTGCGTTTTCGCAAACTCGACGGCATAATCTCTTGCTGCTTGTGCAATGCCTAAATATGTAGCAGGAATTAATAATAACCAACCGTTATTCGTTAAATGGGCTCGGTCCGATGCTAGCTCAACAAAGCATTCCGGCGCAAGCTTTACATCATTAAGTACAAGATCGTGACTTCCCGTGCCCCGCATCGATAAAACATCCCAGTTTTCTTCAATCGAAACACCTGGTGTATCTTTATGAATTAAGAAATAACCGACTTGTTGATGCTCTTCTACCCATACAGCTGTTAAAAAATAATCGAGTCCATAAGAACCGGTTGTATAATTTTTTCGCCCATTTAAAACCCAATGTGAGCCGTCATAAACAGCTTGAGATGCTGGCTTTCCTCCTCGTGCTGGACTGCCCATTGCAAATTCACTTACGGCGCGGTTCGTAATAGCACCATCATTTACTTCTTTTGCGAATGCCTCTAACTTCGCAGGCTCCCAGTATCGATGCTCATACAGCTCTCCTACTGTCATTAATGTCCATGAAACGATTAATGCTGTGCTGCCGTCTAAGCTTCCTAATTTTTCATGGGCAAGCAATATATCATAAACGTTATAGCCTTCCCCGCCATATTCTTTCGGCAGTGTTAATTTCGTATAACCAATTTCACGTAACGCCTGCAAGTTTTCATATGGAAACGCCCCCTGTTCATCAATTCGCTGTGCATGTTGTTGAAACTGCGGACGCAACTGCTCTAATTTTTCATCCCACTTAGCATGGATTTCCTTTTTGTAAAACAGTGATTTATTCATGTTGAACCCTCACTTCCGATTAACATAATCTATTTTCTCTTTTATATAAATGCAAATGGATATTTTGTATGCAACTTTTTTTAGCAAGCGTAAAATTTTTCACTCCCGATTATTGAAACGTAATTTCTTTTTCTCGAAAAAGGCCAATTAGC
>JBJEFO010000353.1:7121-8866 GCA_051874135.1 Lysinibacillus sp. | reverse complement strand
TAGTAAATAGAGTGAAATAGCTGACAAGGAAAAGACAAATAACTGATTCATTTTTATAATTCTTTTAATTTTTTATCGTTCAAGAAAATATTATATTCCTTATAATTAAGTTATCCAAATTCTGAATTAAGCATATTTTATACCCTCACATTGCTAATATTGCTACTTCAGAAACGCGCATAAAGTATATTCATTGCTAAGAACGAGCCTGGATAACTCGTTCTTTATTTATTATCAATAAATTTTGTGGGTTAAAACATGAACAAAATGGGTTTCAGAGCTTGTTCATAAAGCCCCAAAACCCACTCATATCAATATTTATTAACTATTAACCGATAGAACCTTCCATCTCAAACTTAATTAGACGATTCATTTCTACTGCATATTCCATTGGTAATTCTTTTGTGAATGGCTCGATAAAGCCCATTACGATCATTTCTGTCGCTTCTTCTTCAGAAATACCACGACTCATTAGATAGAATAACTGCTCTTCAGATACTTTTGAAACTTTTGCTTCGTGCTCTAAAGATACGTTATCGTTTAAAATTTCGTTGTATGGAATTGTGTCTGATGTAGACTCATTGTCCATAATTAAAGTATCACACTCGATGTTAGCACGTGCGCCTGAAGCTTTAGGACCGAAGCGAACGATACCACGGTAAGATACTTTACCACCTTGCTTAGCAATCGATTTAGATACGATTGTTGAAGATGTGTTTGGTGCTAAGTGAATCATTTTCGCACCAGCATCTTGGTGCTGACCGCGACCAGCTAATGCGATTGATAATGTCATACCACGAGCGCCTTCACCTTTAAGGATACATGCTGGATATTTCATTGTTAGCTTAGAACCGATGTTACCGTCGATCCATTCCATCGTACCATTTTCTTCTACTACAGTACGTTTTGTTACTAGGTTGTATACGTTGTTAGCCCAGTTTTGGATTGTTGTGTAACGGCAGTATGCGTTTTTACCAACGATGATTTCCACTACAGCTGAGTGTAGAGAGTTCGTTGTGTAAACTGGTGCTGTACAGCCTTCTACGTAGTGTACGTGTGCATCTTCATCTACGATGATTAACGTACGCTCGAATTGACCCATGTTTTCAGAGTTAATACGGAAGTAAGCTTGTAACGGTGTTTCCACTTTTACACCTGGTGGTACGTAGATGAATGAACCACCTGACCAAACTGCAGAGTTTAAAGCTGCAAATTTATTGTCAGTGTAAGGGATTACTGTACCCCAGTATTTTTTGAAGATGTCTTCGTTTTCTTTTAACGCAGAATCTGTGTCTTTGAACACGATACCCATATCTTCTAGGTCTTGTTTCATGTTGTGGTAAACTACTTCAGATTCATACTGTGCTGATACACCAGCTAAGTATTTTTGCTCTGCTTCTGGAATACCTAATTTATCGAAAGTTGCTTTAATTTCTTCAGGTACTTCATCCCAAGATTTTTGCGTTGCTTCAGATGGCTTTACATAGTACGTAATTTCATCGAAGTTTAATGCAGAAAGGTCGCCACCCCATTGTGGCATTGGCATTTTGTAAAATTGTTCAAGAGCTTTTAAGCGGTAGTCAAGCATCCACTGTGGCTCTTCTTTCATATTTGAGATTTCACGAACGATTTCTTCAGTTAAACCACGTTCAGAACGGAAAATAGATACGTCCTTATCATGGAAACCATATTTGTAATCGCCGATATCAGGCATTTTTTTAGCCATGTTGTCTCCTCCGTTCGTT
>JBJEFO010000353.1:0-7021 GCA_051874135.1 Lysinibacillus sp. | reverse complement strand
AGAAATGAAGGGGAAAGAAGGTTACTTACCTTCCTTCACACCTTTTTCCATCGCTTTCCAAGCTAATGTTGCACATTTAATACGTGCTGGGAACTTCGCCACACCTTGCAGTGCCTCTACATCCCCTAAATCATATTTATCTAAGTCAAACTCTTCGCCAAGCATCATTTTTGAGAAAATGTCTGCTAGCTCAAGTGCTTCTTCAATTTTTTTGCCTTTAATGATTTGCGTCATCATTGAGGCAGACGACATTGAAATCGAGCAACCTTCGCCGTCAAACTTCGCATCTTTTACAATTCCATCTTCAACTTTAAGCGTTAAATGGATACGATCACCGCAAGTTGGGTTATTCATATCGATTGTTACACTATCTTCTTCTAAAGATCCTTTGTTGCGTGGATTTTTGTAATGATCCATAATGACTGAGCGATATAGCTGATCTAAATTTTTATTAAAAGACATCGTTAAAATACTCCTTCGCCGAACGCAATCCTGCAACTAGCGCATCAATGTCTGCTTCGTCATTGTACATGTAAAAACTTGCACGAGCTGTTGCTGTCACTTTTAACCACTTCATTAACGGTTGAGCACAGTGATGTCCTGCACGGATGGCGATTCCATTCATATCAAGCACTGTTGCAACATCATGTGGATGTACATCATCTAAATTGAATGTTACTAAACCACAACGTTTATTTGCATCACGAGGACCATAGATTGTTAAACCATCGATTGTTTCAAGTTGATCCATTGCATAGGCAGCTAGCTTATGTTCATGTGCTTCGATGTTTTCTAAACCAATCTCGTTTAAAAAGTCGATTGCAACACCTAAACCTACTGCACTTGCAATAATCGGTGTACCCCCTTCAAATTTCCAAGGTAACTCTTTCCACGTCGACTCATGAAGACCAACAAAGTCAATCATTTCACCGCCAAATTCAACCGGTTCCATGTTTTCTAAAAGTGCCTGTTTACCATATAGTACACCAATACCTGTTGGACCACACATTTTATGTCCCGAGAATGCTAAAAAGTCGCAATCTAAATCTTGTACATCAATTTTTAAATGAGGTGCTCCTTGAGCTGCGTCTACTACCATAATAGCGCCATTTTCATGGGCAATCTTTGCAATCTCTTTAATAGGATTGATTGTCCCCATTACATTTGAAGCCATCGCAATCGAAACAATTTTCGTGTTCGGTGTAATCGTTGCACGTACTTTTTCCAATGAAAGCGTGCCATCTGCTTCAGGCTCGATATAGTTTAAAATAGCACCTTTTTCTTTCGCAAGTTGTTGCCAAGGAATTAGGTTGGCATGGTGCTCCATAATCGTGATGACAATTTCATCGCCTTCTTTTAAATTTTGACGACCATAACCACTTGCTACTGTGTTAATCGACGTTGTTGTACCACGAGTGAAAATAATTTCCTTCGTTGACTTTGCATTAATGAAGTTGCGTACCTTTTCGCGCGCACCTTCGTATGCATCCGTCGCGCGGTTACCTAAAGTATGAACACCACGATGCACGTTAGAATTATCAAGCTCATAATATTTTTTCATCGCTTCAATTACTTGAATCGGTTTTTGTGAAGTTGCTGCGCTATCAAGGTAAACGAGTGGATGCCCATTTACCTCTTGATTTAAAATTGGGAAATAGCGTTTAATGTCTTTGATCATTATCGAACTTTCCTTTCGATAACCTCCGTCAGCTGCTTTTTAATGCCTTCGATTGGCAGATTGTTTACAACTGGCGCAAGGAATCCGTGAATTACAAGGCGCTCTGCTTCTGCTTTAGAAATACCGCGGCTCATTAAATAGTAAAGTTGAGTCGGGTCAACACGTCCAACTGAAGCTGCGTGTCCTGCTGTTACATCATCTTCATCAATTAAAAGGATAGGGTTTGCATCACCACGTGCTTTTTCAGAAAGCATAAGAACGCGTGACTCTTGCTCTGCGTTTGCTTTTGTCGCACCGTGCTCAATTTTACCGATACCGTTGAATATTGATTGAGCTGCATCCTTCATAACACCGTGTTTTAAAATTTGACCATCTGAGTTTTTACCCCAGTGACGAACTTCTGTTGTGAAGTTTTGTTTTTGGTTACCGCTACCTACTACAACTGTTTTTGCATCTGCAACTGAGCCGTCACCTACTAAATGTGTAATATTTTCAGAAATCGTATCTGAATCGTTCATTAAGCCTAGTGCCCAGTCAATTTTAGCATCACGCGCTAAATTTGCACGACGATTTACATAAGTAGTAAAACCTTTTGCTAATACATCTACAGCACCGAACGTTACTTGTGCATTGTCTTTTGCAATTACTTCTGCAATGATGTTTGCTTGACCTTTTGCTTCAGCAACTGTTGATACATACGTTTCTACATATGTTACAGCTGAAGATTCTTCTGCTACAACTAGTACGTGGTTAAATAATGAAGCTTCTTCGTTGTCATTTAAAAATACAACTTGAAGTGGTGCTTCAATAATTACATTACGTGGTACGTATACGAATACGCCACCGTTTACAAGTGCTGCATGGTAAGCAGTTAATTTGTGCTCATCTACTTTTACAGCAGTTGTCATGAAATATTTTTCCACTAATTCCGCATGTTCGCGAATAGCAGTTTCGATATCTGTGAAAATAACACCTTTGTTTACAAGCTCGTTAGATACTTTAATAAATGCTGGTGTATTGTTGCGTTGAATATAAAGGTTTTCTTGACCTTCAATATCGATTAACGCTTTTACTTCTTCAGGAAGCTCTTCTAAAGAAGCGAATGGAACTGACTCTACAGTATGTACTGGGAATTCAGTAAAGTTCCATTTTGTAATGTTTGTTTTATCTGGTTTTGGTAGTTCTAATTGTGCCGCTTTTTCAAGTGCGCTTGCGCGGAAATCAGCAAATGCTGCTGGTTCATTGTTACTTTCAGAGAACGAGCGTACTTCTTGTGCTGATAACGCTAATTTTGTTTCAACCGTCATCTTTTTCGTCCTCCTTATTATGCTTCTTCTGTTACCGCGTCTGTATCTTCAATACCTAATTCTTGTTTAACCCACTCGTAACCTTCAGCTTCTAAACGGTGTGCTAATTCTGCACCACCAGATTTTACGACTTTACCTTGCATCATTACGTGTACATAGTCAGGTGTGATGTAGTTAAGTAGACGTTGGTAGTGTGTAATCATTAAGCAGCCAAAGCCTTCGCCGCGCATTTCGTTGATTCCTTTAGATACAACTTTTAATGCATCGATATCAAGACCTGAGTCGATTTCATCAAGGATACCGAACGTTGGTTTAATCATCATCATTTGTAAAATTTCGTTACGTTTTTTCTCACCACCAGAGAAACCTTCGTTTAAGTAACGTTGACCCATTTCTTCTGGCATTTCTAAAAATTCCATTGTTTTATCTAATTCGCGGATGAATTTCATTAATGAAATTTCGTCGCCTTCTTCACGTCGAGCGTTAATTGCCGAACGTAAGAAATCTGCGTTTGTAACACCTGAAATTTCAGATGGATATTGCATTGCTAGGAATAGACCTGCTTTCGCACGCTCGTCAACTTCCATTTCTAATACGTTTTCACCATCGATTAACACTTCACCTTGTGTTACTTCGTATTTTGGATGACCCATAATTGCAGATGCTAGTGTTGATTTACCAGTACCGTTAGGACCCATGATTGCATGTACTTCATTTGTATTAATTGTTAAGTTTACACCTTTTAAAATCTCTTTCCCATCGATTTCAACGTGCAGATCTTTAATTTCTAAAGTTGCCATTAGTTACCCTCCATATGTTCAGTTGCATGGAAAATCCATTGCTATTTTATTATCATAAACCATCTTAACTTAAATGAGAATCAGTTGCAAATAGTTTAGAATGATTTTAATTAAATAATAGAGAATCTTTTTTTGAAAACGGTATCATCTTTAGACTTCATATAAACAAAGCGGAATGATTACCATTTTAGATTTTTCAATAAGGCACCTACAATTGAGAATCAATATCATTTCGATTGAGAATCAATATCACTTTATAATGTGTTATATAGTATAAAAAGTGCTTAAAAATGCTATTTTCTCATCTTCTAAACACTATCACTCTATTTTCTCACAAATAAATGTTCTTTATATATTGTAGATCCCCCTTTGTAAAGGGTATAAACTACCGATATTTATGTACAGATGCTTCCATAGTAAAAATATCATTTTGCCATTTATATCACGCTTTTTCATCAGATAATTCCAAAAATCTAATACAAATGTAAAAATTCCTTCTTTAGTTTCCCTATGCAATACGAACATTACTAGCTACATATAACCTTTACTCCTTCATTTAAAGATTCTTAAATTGGACTCATAGAAAAACTACTCCTACAATAGTTGGAAGTATCCAAATCATTACGGTGCAGTTTCATAGACTACTTCTCTTGCTGTTACTTCAATTTCATAAATCGCCTCGCAATCTACTTACCTATTTTTGGTTACAAAACACTATATATCCAGTATAATAGTACTTAGTGTTAATATTTGTTAAACATTTATTTTATATCGTTAAAATTCCCCTTAAGAAGAGGTGATCATAATGCAACATAAAATTTTAATTATTGAAGATGATCCAACAATTTGCGAATTATTAGAGCTTTTTTTAACTAACAACGGATTTTCAACTGTATTTGCTAGTGATGGCTACGAAGGACTACTCCAATTTGAAAAAGAGCATCCGAATCTTATTTTATTAGACTTAATGATGCCAAATTTAGACGGTAAACAAACTTGTCGGGAAATCCGTAAAATTTCAAACGTACCAATCATTTTCATTAGTTGCAATAAAGACTCCGCAGATATTATTGAAGGACTTGAGGCTGGTGGAGATGATTATGTAATCAAACCTTTTATTATGGAGGAATTACTAGCACGTATTCATTCAAATTTACGTCGCGCTCCAATTTATCATCAAACAAATTTACAGCCAACATTTCAAAATATACATCCTTTAGTTCTTCAATTTGATGAATTAAAAATTGACGAGAAAAATCAAAAAGTATATTTACATGCCGAAGAGGTAAATTTGTCGCTTAAGGAATATCGTTTACTCCATTTTTTAGCTCAAAATCCAAACGAAATATGGAGCCCCGCCGATTTATACACACAAATTTGGGGAAATAATAGCGTCGGTGATACAAGAACAATCAATGTCCATATTAGTAACTTGCGCAAAAAAATTGAACATGACGTTTCCAATCCAAAGTATATTTTAACGATTCGCGGAGGCGGTTTTATGTTTGATGCAAAATAAAACGATCTATACATTGCTGTTTTTGCTATTACTACTGACGTTTCCATTGCATACATCCGATGTTTTTGCCGCTACAACTGCTCCCCCATCTGCTGAAAATGGAAAATTAGATTTACAACACTGGGTTCCTTCAACGTCTAGTGAAAACATTGCACTCGAAGGGGAATGGGCCTTTTATTGGAATAAACTTTTAACACCTGAAGAAATTAAAAACTCAACAATAGCACCACTTTATGTACAGACACCGGCACAATGGTCAAAGCTCAATATTGACGGACAAACCTTTCCACATGAAGGCTATGCAACGTATCATTTGAACATTCGATTAAACGAAAATGCACTTAATGAACCAATTGCCTTGAAAGTACCAAGTAGTGGTTCCACCTATAAAGTATGGATTAACGGTCAACTACTTGCTCAGTCAGGAACGGTTGGCACGACAAAAGAACAAGAGACACCTTGGACCACTTCACAAATAATTTATTTTACGTCTGATAAACAGACACTTGATCTCGTTGTACAAGTTTCTAACTTCCACAAACGGCGCAACGGCATGTCGAGCCCCTTTATTATTGGACACCCAGATACCACTTTGCTGGAAAGTTTTTTTCATGGGACAACGTTAAAACTGATGTTCATTGGTAGTTTGCTTATCATTGGTGTCTTTTTTTTCTTTACGTATTTTTTTAGACGCCAAAATAGTATTGCGCTCCTGTCTAGTTGCTGTGCATTTATATTTTGCATCCGCCTAATTGTGACTGACGACTATATTTTGCTCCACTATTTCCCTGAAAGTAGTTTTGCTACTGTATACACATTGGAATATTTAATGGCTAGTCTCGGTATGCTTTTTTTAGTGCTGTATATTTCGAAACTCTTTCCGAATGAAAAGCATCGTTTTATCCCGAAGTTAATTATTACCTTTAGCGCGGGCTATTCACTCTTTATTTTAGTGACACCACCTGAAATTTTTACGTACACTATTCATTTTCAGTTCTTGAATCTCGGTCTTGTTGGTTTTTATCATTTATTTTATGTATACCCTCTCGCCATTTACCGTAAAAAAAGATGGGCTTTGTCTAACTTTTTAGCCATATTATTTGTTGTTTTAACCCTTATAAACGATTGGTTTTATTATATTGAAAACACTGCGTCGATGTTATTGCATTACATTAGCATGTTTATTTTCTTTGTCATCCAAATCGTCACAGTTGCCCATCAACTAGGGCAAGCACATAAGCAGCTTGAAGATTTAACGAACGAATTAACGCACGTAAACACCAACCTTGAGCATATTGTTGACGAACGTACAAAAAAGCTATTAGAAGTAAATATGGAACTCGCAGCATCTAACGAAAAACTTAAAAACGTTGAGATTTCTAGACGCAAACTCTTATCAAATATTTCTCATGATATCGGTACACCAATGCAATCTGCGCTCGGTTTTGTCGAAATGCTATCATCTGGACAGATTAAAGACAATCAGCAAAAATACTTAGACATTGTACATAACAAGTTGCTGTTTATGACAAGGCTAACTAACGATTTATTTGATTTAGTGAAAATTGATGAAAATCAAATTACGTATGATTTTAAGGAAATTCGTATACAGGATTATTACGAATCGATTGAGCAACAATTTGCCCATGATTTCACGAAACACAACATCCATTTTGTTGTCGAGCCATTGCCGCCATTTGAAAATTTACAACAAGCC
>JBJEFO010000352.1:0-8866 GCA_051874135.1 Lysinibacillus sp. | reverse complement strand
GTGTAAAAAATACATACCTTTAAAAAGTACATATCTTTTTAGGGGGCGGGTTTATGACGTCGAAGAGACTTGCTTACATATGGATAACGTTTATGGCAGCTATTTGTTTAGTTGGGTGTTCGTCTAATAAAATTGCAAAAATCGAAGACTCGAATGCGTTTATTTGGCAAAAGTATATGAATGAAGAAGAGTTCGAGAAGCTAGAAGAAGGAATGTCGTATATGGAAGTAGTAGAAATTGCGCGTGGTAGAGGGGAACAGCTAGATGAAAATACATTTATATGGTTGGATGAACTATTGATGACACAAGCGTATGAAGTATATTTTGAGGATGAGAAGCTAGTCAACAAGCGACGTATTGAAAAAAGGGGGCATTCTACTCGCGATTTAGTTGAATAGCAAAATAAACAACTTTTCATCATCTGTCATGCGTAAAACAAGCACTACCCTTTGAACATTTAGTAGCGTTACAGTAAACTAAAAGTAATGCATGTTGGAGGATAACATAATGATATTTGAAAAAAATATATATACACTTGAAGAGACGCAACAGCTTGCACAGCGTTTAGCGGAGTTGCTTGAACCACAGCATACAATTACGCTTGAAGGGGATTTAGGTGCAGGAAAAACGACGTTTACACAGGCGTTAGCAAAAGGATTAGGAATTACACGTACGGTGAATAGTCCGACATTTACGATTATGAAGCAATATAATGGTCGTTTGCCGCTCAATCATTTAGACGTCTATCGCTTAGCTGATAGCGATGAGGATTTAGGTTGGGATGAAATTTTTTATGGTGATGCAGTAACGGTTGTAGAATGGGCGCATTTAATCGAGGATGAACTACCGGCACAACGACTAGCAATTGAAATTATACGCATAGGTGATACGGAACGCAAATTTACATTTAAACCGATGGGCGAGGAGTACGTCCAGCTTTGTGAGGAGTTATTAAAATGATTTGGTTAGGAATTGATACAGCAAATGCACCGCTTTCTGTTGCGATTGTGAAAGATGGAAAAGTAGTCGCAGAAGTGATTCAAAATATAAAAGTAACACATTCTGTTGGGGCGATGCCGGCTGTTGAGGAATTGTTTGCAAAGGCAAATATGAAACCAGCACAAGTTGATGCAATTGCTGTTTCAGAAGGTCCAGGTTCGTATACAGGTGTTCGTATAGGTGTGACAATTGCGAAAACATTAGCTTGGACTTTAAAAAGACCACTTGTCGGCGTATCGAGCTTGCAAGTGTTAGCAGCTAATGCAAAGCTATTTAATGGTGTAATTTGTCCGTTATTTGATGCGCGTCGTCACAACGTTTATGCAGCTGCTTATCAAGGTCAAACGTTGGAAGCAGTTATTCCAGATTACCATGATCATATTGACGGTCTAATTGCGAAACTGCAGGCGTTAAATGAACCTGTATTGTTTATTGGTACGGATGTTGATGTATTTTGGGATAAGATTCAAGCAACACTAGGTGAACGTGCTATTCGAGCACCTTATACAGTAGATTTACCACGCGCATCAGAGCTCATTGCACTTGCTGAAACACGTGAGTTGCCGGCAGTTGAAGCTGTTCACAATTTTGTTCCTCAGTATCGCCGAATTGCAGAAGCAGAGGCAAATTGGATAAAGGAACAAAAGCAGGTGGAACAATGATTACGTATCGTAAAATGACGCCGGATGATGTAGAGGCAGTGCATGCTATTGAATTAGCGACATTTCCGACACCGTGGACGCTCGATTCGTTTCACTATGAAATGAGAGAAAATCAATATGCGCACTATCTAGTGGCAGAAGATGAGACTGGCATTGTTGGCTTTTGTGGCATGTGGCTTGTCATTGATGCAGCGCAAATTACGAATGTGGCAGTCGTAGAGCGTATGCGCGGTCAAAAAATTGGTGAGGCGTTAATGAAAGAGGCTATGCGTGTTGCACGTGAAGCGAATATGGATGTGATGAGCTTAGAGGTACGTGTAACGAACGTAGTCGCACAAAATCTTTATCGAAAACTAGGCTTCCAAGATGGCGGTATTCGTAAAGGCTATTATACAGATAACGGGGAAGACGCATTAGTGATGTGGGTGAACTTAAATGAGTAAATATATATTAGCAATAGAGACAAGCTGTGATGAAACAGCAGCAAGTATTATTAAAGATGGTACAGAAATTATCTCGAACGTTGTATCTTCACAAATTGAAAGTCATAAGCGCTTCGGTGGGGTAGTGCCTGAAATTGCGTCACGTCACCATGTAGAGCAAATGACGATTGTAATAGAAGAATGTTTAAAGCAAGCGAATATGGAACCAGCTGATTTAACAGCAGTAGCTGTAACAGAAGGACCTGGACTAGTAGGGGCGTTATTAATTGGCATTAATGCAGCGAAAGCATTTGCATTTGCACATAGCTTGCCGCTTGTCCCAGTACATCATATTGCAGGACATATTTATGCGAACAATTTAGTGCAGCCGATGGAGTTTCCTCTACTAGCACTTGTTGTATCAGGAGGACATACGGAACTTGTGTATATGAAAGAGCACGGTAGCTTCCAGTTAATCGGGGAGACACGTGATGATGCAGCAGGAGAGGCGTACGATAAAGTAGCGCGGGTGTTGAACTTACCTTATCCAGGAGGACCACATATTGATCGTTTAGCACATGAGGCTGAGGAAGCTGTACCATTCCCGCGTGTTTGGTTAGAGGAAGGTTCATATGATTTTAGCTTTAGCGGATTAAAATCTGCTGTTATTAACTATAAGCATAATATGGATCAGCGCGGCGAAGAAATTATTCCGGCACATGTAGCAAAAGGTTTCCAAGATAGTGTAGTAGAAGTATTAACAGCTAAAACGCTTCGTGCTGCACGCGAATATGGTGTGAAGCAAGTTATTGCAGCAGGTGGAGTTTCAGCTAATAAAGGCTTACGTACATCGCTCGAAACAACATTTGAGGCAGAAGGCATTCCATTTTACGTGCCACCTTTAAAGCTATGTACTGACAATGCAGCAATGATAGGTGCAGCGGGACATTATATGTATGAAGCAGGTGTACGTGGCAATATGAAAATGAACGGTAAGCCAGGTATGGAACTAGAAAGCTGGGGTTAAGGAGTAGAAGATGTTACGAGTATATCGTAGCATCTTTTTATTTTTTTAAGAAAATAATTAATGTATCATTATGTTATTTTTTGTACAGATAAAGCTGAATTTGACAAGAATTTTCGTTATGTTCGACTTTTCTGAAAAATTATCCACAGGTTTGAACAAGTTTTAGCGAAATGTCAACAGGAACATTCGTACTTATACACAAACTGTGGATATCCTGTGCATAAACTGTGATTTATTGTGTTATCATGTTGATTTTTTTCTCAAATTTTGTGGAAAAATAAAAATTGAAGTGTGGATAATGTGGAAAGGTCTGTTGATATGTTGATATGACTGTATATGACCTGTGTATAAAATTGTGGAAAATTTTTCGCTAATATCGTTATTGTATGTTATTAATGTGAATAAATACATAATGCTTAATTTTATTAGTTAATATTATAAAATAACACTAAATAATAACGCTAAAAATATCATATTTATAAGAAAGGGGGAGATTCAATGCAATATGAAAAAATGAAGCGTAATATGATACTTTTACTAGTAGTAGGTGTATTAGTAGCAATAGCGTTTTTCTGGCTGTATGGTTACCTATTTCCATATTCGTATGCTATGTATTCTGTGCTAGGGATACTCATATTAGGTGCGTGCGTTTTTTATCCAGTAGCACTTATTTATGGTCGTAATCAAATAATCGATTTGTTTCATAGCATTCGAGCAGGAGGACGTCAGCCGTTGCGTCTCAAGCAAGGGAGTGTTTGGAATCCGTTAAGAAAGTTGTTAAACTTTGTCATTGCCTGTGTAATTACAGTGTTTTTGGGGTGGCTATATGGCACGTATACAGCGTGGCAACATTTGCAGTTAGCGAAACGCTTTTCAGGGCGAAGTAGGCGCTAGTAATTTTACTAGAGTAGGTAGCAGTTCCGCCATATTTTTTAAACTTCCGCCGATTTTTTGAATTGTTCCGCCAAAAATTAAAAAAGTCCTGCCATTTTCCGAGAAACTTCCACCAAAAAGAATCCCCCGCTTGTTCAAGCGAGGGTCATACATACTATTATAGATTTTCTAGTTCTTCATGTAGCTCAAGCCATTCCATTTCGAGTGTTTCATGTGCTTCTTTTGCGGTATCTAGCTTGCTTTGAATGGCTAATGCCTTCTCGTGATTTGAGAACACTTCTGGATCACATAATACTTCTTCATAATTTGCAATTTCTTCATCGAGCGTAGCCATTTTTGCCTCAATTTCTTCGACTGCACGACGAATTTGACGTTCGCGTTTTTTCGCTTCTTTATCGATTGTAGAAGTTGACGCTTTCGATGGAGTGGCAGGCGTATTTATTTTAGTTGCTGCTGTAGCTGCTTTCATAGCGGCTAACTCTTCTAATTCCTGCTTTTTCTCCAAGTAATAATCGTAGTCTCCTAAATATTCAAATGCACCATCACCTGATAATTCGACTACTTTCGTGGCGATACGGTTAATAAAGTAACGGTCATGGGATACGAATAATAGTGTACCGGGATAATCGATTAACGCATTTTCTAATACTTCTTTGCTATCTAAGTCTAAATGGTTCGTTGGCTCGTCTAGTACAAGGAAGTTACATTTGTGCATCATCAACTTAGCTAATGCAAGACGTGCTTTCTCCCCACCGGATAATGAATTAACAAGCTTTGTGACATCGTCTCCGCTAAATAGGAAATTGCCGAGTACGGTACGGATATCTTTTTCGTTCAGTAATGGCCATTCATCCCACAGCTCTGCAAGCACGGTTTTGTTGCTTTTTAGTTTTGCTTGTTCTTGGTCATAGTAGCCAATTTGAACGTTCGTGCCGTAACGAATATCGCCAGCAATCGCTTCTAAATCTTTAACGACAGTTTTCAGCAATGTTGATTTGCCGACACCATTTGGACCGACAAGTGCAATGCGATCTTCACGGAAAATACGCATGTCAATCCCGCTTGATACTTGTTTTCCTGGATAACCGACTGCTAATTGGTCAATCGATAAGACATCATTGCCGCTTTGGCGCTCAATCGTAAAGCCAAAGCTCGCACTTTTTTCATCACCGTCTGGGGAATCCATCCATTCCGTTCGCTCTAGCATTTTGCGCCGCGACTGTGCCATTTTCGTCGTTGAAGCGCGGGCAATATTTTTTTGAATAAATGCCTCTAGTTTTGCCTTCTCATCTTGCTGGCGCTCAAACATTTTCATATCGCGCTCATAATTTTTTGCCTTTTCGTCTAAATATGCACTGTAGTTACCAACGTATTTTGTGACACGTGTGCGAGATACTTCATAAACAATCGAAACGACTTGATCTAAAAAGTAACGGTCATGGGAAACGATTAAAATCGCCCCGTCATAGCCTTTTAAATAGCCTTCAAGCCATGATAATGTTTCGATATCTAAATGGTTTGTCGGCTCATCGAGAATAAGTAAATCAGGTTTTGAAAGTAACAGTTTCGCTAATGCAAGCCGCGTACGCTGCCCACCTGATAAGGAGCGAATCGGTTTATCATAGTCCTCCGGGAAAAATTGCATACCATGTAGGACAGAGCGTGTATCTGCTTCATATTGGTAGCCACCTGCATCTTTAAAATCGTGCTGTAATTGATCATATTCTGCCATTACACGTGCATACATATCGCTATTTTCATAAACGGTCGGGTCGGCCATCTGCTGTTCGAGGCTACGCAGTGTGTTTTCCATCTTGCGTAGCTCACCGAAAATCGTCATCATTTCATCCCAAATCGAAAGGGATGAATCAATGCCGGCGTGCTGCTCTAAATAGCCGATTTTCACATCTTTTGGAATAATAATTTCGCCAGAATCATAGGACATTTGCCCGGCGATAATTTTTAATAATGTAGATTTTCCGGCGCCATTTCTCCCAACAAGTGCAACACGGTCACGGTGCTGTACTTCAAGCTTTACACCACTTAACACCTCGTCTGTCACGAATGATTTATATAATTGATTTACTTGTAACACAATCATTTTTCACACCTCAGTTCATTCTTTAAGTTTAAAGGATGGACTAGTTGCATGCAATGATAGGTGCTTTACTTGTCTTTGTATGTTTAGTAAGATTATAACGATTTCCATTTGATTATAGGGGGAACATGTGTGAACAAAGAAAATAAAATTCCACAGGCAACTACGAAACGGCTTCCTCTTTATTATCGTTTTATTCAAAACTTCGCTAATGAGGGTAAAAAGCGTATCTCATCGAAAGAATTAAGTGATGCAATGAAAATTGATCCGGCAACAATTCGTCGAGATTTTTCATATTTCGGTGCACTTGGAAAAAAAGGGTATGGCTATGATGTGCAAAACTTGTTGTCGTTTTTTAGAGATACATTAGATCAAGATGAGGCAACAAATGTAGCGTTGATTGGGGTCGGTAATTTAGGGAATGCATTAATAAAATATAATTTTCAAAAAAACCATAATACGAGAATCGTTGTAGCATTTGATTCAAAGGCGCCGTATGAAGGAACGGAGATTAGCGATATTCCGATATTCCATCCGGATCGCTTAGAGGAAATGTATGAGGATTACGGTGCAGAGTTGGCTATATTAACCGTATCGTCACGATCTGCACAAGCAATGGCAGACCGTCTTGTCAAAATGAATGCAAAAGGAATTTTAAACTTTACACCTGTGCGGTTAACAGTACCGGAGTCAATGAAGCTGATGAATATTGATTTATCGGTAGAGTTGCAGGCGCTTATTTACTTAATTCGCAATAGTGAAAATTGACGTAAATTCTTCACATTTAATCTATTAGCAAAAAGAGCCAGAGTAAGGTAAAATATACCTTATACTAGAGGAGGTGGCTATAGTGGTTGTACATTTAAGTGCGATTACACCTGTAAGCCTAATTATTATTGGCGTCATAGCTCTTTTAATCTTCGGGCCAAAAAAATTACCACAGTTAGGACGAGCAATGGGTTCGACATTACGCGAATTCCGTCATGCAACTAAAGGTTTAACTGATGACGATGATGATATAAAAAAGAACGTTATTGATCATAAAGATAATGATAAAGATCAAGTTACAAAGTAATTAATTTAAGGATGTCTGTCATATGAATCCGAAAGAACTCACTGTTGTAGAACATATGGAAGAACTGAGAAAACGCCTTTTTGTTGTGGCGATTTTCTTTGTTATAGCATTGTTTGCAGGCTTTTATGTAGCAAAGCCAATTATTAAGTATATTCAGTTAGAGGGAGAAGAGTACAATTTAACGCTCAATGCGCTTAGCATAAGTGACCCTTTAACGGTTTATTTACAAGTAACGTTTATCGTTGCTTGTGTCCTTGTGTTGCCTGTATTATTGTATCAATTGTGGTCGTTTGTCACGCCAGGATTACATGAAAACGAGCGTAAAGCGACGCTTAAGTATATACCATATGCGTTTGTCCTGTGCATTGCAGGTATGTTATTTGCTTACTATATTTTGTTACCGTTCGTTATACGATTTATGTTGGGACTTGCATCTGACCTTGATATTAATGATACATTTGGCATTAAAGACTACGTTTCATTTTTATCTAAACTAATTATACCGTTCGGGATCCTATTCCAATTACCGGTAGTTGCGATGTTTGTGTCGCGAATTGGGTTTATTAGCCCACAGATGATGGTGAAATTCCGAAAATACGCGTATTTTGTATTAATCGTAATTTCGGTATTTTTAGCACCGCCAGATTTTATTTCAAATGTAATTATCGCTATTCCTCTCTTTGTATTATATGAGATTAGTATTATGATTGCGAGAATAGGGTATCGTAAATTTGAGGTAGCCGAAGCAGCGCGTATAAAGGAAGAAGAAGAACGCCAAACTGAATTGCAAGTCGAAGAACTACTAGCCGAGCAACGAAGACAAATTGAAGAGATGACGAAAAATTAAGGGCACCTATTCAGCGGGTAGCCCTTATTTTTTATTATAGAATGAAAAGACAGGAGAAATTAGCGGATGAAAAACATACAGGTGTACGCTATTTTGTTATTTGTCATGCTTTGGTGGGGACTGAACGTTACGATGCTAAAAGTATTAACAGCACATTTAGATCCGTTAATTATGCAAAGTGTACGAATCACATTAGCAGGGATAACAATTTTTATATTGTTATTTTTATTTAGACAGAAGCTTTATGAGCAACATATGCCATGGAAATCTATTTTTATTGCTATCTTTTTTGGCGTAGTGTGTCATCATTCTCTTTTAGCCATTGGGGTTGCGCAAACGACGGCAACGAAAACGACATTGATTTGTGGATTAAGTCCGTTACTAACGGCGCTATTAGCGATTATTTTCCGTGCTTCAACGTTTACGACATTTAAAATAATAGGATTTTTATTAGGCTTTACAGGAATCGGTATTGCTGTTGTAGAAGACCCGACAAATTTGACATCGCTATCATGGGGAGATTTCTATGTATTTTTATCAATCTTCTTACAGGCATTTAGCTTTTTTGCTATTCGAAAAGGCTCACAAGTTATTTCACCAATTTTAATGACAGCGTACATGTTAGTCATTGGTGGTGGCGTGTTGATTGTCATGGGAATTGTTTATGACGCAAGCGCTTATCAAGCCTTTTTACAAATCGATGCAACCGTATGGGCAATTTTTGTAGCATCTGCTGTGTTAGCGACGGCGGTTGGACACAGCTTGTATAATATGGCCATTAAGCATATAGGTGCAGCAGAAAGTGCCATCTTCACAAACTTCAACACGCTTTTTGCGCTAAT
>JBJEFO010000351.1:0-8895 GCA_051874135.1 Lysinibacillus sp. | reverse complement strand
ATTACGACATTGCCATTATCATCTTTTATTCTTAATAAAACAGCCTTTTCACTAGCCGCACTATTAACGATTGCTTTGTCCCAGAAAATACTATCAAATATTACATAGTTTTGCTCATCAAACTTTACACGCTGCCATTCTTCCGTATCATCTATCACATTTACCCAACCTCTCTCTATTGGGAAAAAGATTTGGTTGACAGCCCCAACTTCCTGAACAACAAAGGCACCTATAGTTGTAATCATAAAAGTAATTGTAATTGCTAAAAGTACGTGTATACGCCACTTTTTATTAATTCGTTTAAACGGCTCTTTCGCTACCTTTACTTCTTCATCCATAATTTGAACGGTATTGGTCGGTTGCTTTATTATCTGTAGATATTGCTGACACGCTTCACAGTGCGCTATATGTTCCTCAACAGCTTTAGTAGTATCTTCACTACAAATTTCATCAATATAAGATGGCAATAAATCTTTAATAATATTACAATTCATGCGGATCAATCCTTTCTGCTAGTTTTAACTTCAAGCGATAATAGGTCACCCTCGCCCAGTTTTCGCTTTTATCAAATATCTCACCGATTTCTTTAAAACTAAGCTGTAGCGATGCTCTAAGTAAAAAAATTTCACGATAAGGCTCCTGTAATCGATGAATTTCTTTATGTATCGAAATTAGCGTACTACGTTTTATTACAGTCACATCTGGTAAATCCTTATTTGAAGGGATTTCTAAGCCCATTTGCATCATATTTTCTAAACTGGCATTATGAATAGCCTTCTCCTTTTTTAAATAATTGTAATAGGTGTGTTTGGCAATTTGGCATAACCAGACGGACATTTTACATTCACCGTTATAGCGATGAATAGATTTAACTGCTTGATAAAAAGTCTCTTGTGTTAATTCCTCCGCCAAATCCACATTCGACGTTAAACAAATAAGAAATCGTTTTACTTCATCTGCATAAGATTGATAGACTCCACTTAAATCCTCCACCTGCCCCCTCCGTTCATCAAATATTAACCGGGATACTTATATATAGATTTAAAACGTTTTTCGTTACAAAAAAATGAATTTTTATAAAAATTATTTATCTCACTTTACTATTTTTTCTATCATAGGGGAATCACCGTTTATCGACCGACGTAAGAGAATGGAGGGGGATCCTACCTTTACTACAGATAATGGTCCGTTTGTGGGGAAAGAAAAAGCCCTACCTTGCACGAGGCAGGGTAGAGCAAGTAGTCGATGCTTAAAACAACTGTAATTGCGGGGTGTCATCGATGTTTTTTATTCTTCAACTAAATAATGATAAATATCGTATTGGACAGGCTCATCTAATACCATATCCATAGTAACTACAGGGTAAGATTGCCCCTTATCAACCAATTGTTCATTTTGAGCAGAGGAAGGATCGATTTTGACTTTACCTAGGTAGTAGAAATCAGTACCCTCTGCATTGTCTTTTTTTACAAACAATAACATGTCTACATTCATTTCTGTAGAGTGAATGATTGGTTGCATATCTTTAGCTTTAATAGTTCGATTTTTTGTAGAGCACCATTTAAAAACCTCATTAGATAAAAACTCATCCATATACATTGCAGCTTCGTAATTATCATCGTTTTTATGATAATTAACAAAAATAGGGCAACTACCATTTCGAGCTCGACCGCCGTTTAAAGTACCTTCTTCATTTTTTGCCCAATTTAGAAGGCGACAAACATCTTTACGAGAATATTTTTGATAAAGTGTAAAAGGATTTAGCAAATCATATTTTTTTCGATTTTCTAATGCACAGTATAGTACATCATTTACAAATGCTTTGAAGTAATCATTTTGTAAAGCTTCTTTAAATGGTGTATTTAAGCAATAAACATCATTTATTTTAGAAATCAGTGGGTATGTTCCATACTTTTCTACGGCTGATGTAACGAAAAAACTTAAAGTTAAAAGGCTTTCTACTGAAAGAATAACTTCTTCATTTACATAGGTATTTTCTTTGATTAACAGTTGAATATATTCCTCTTTAGAAATCGATTTTTGTTCAAGTAAAGCCTTTAAAAGAATAATTTCATGTATTCTTTTACCGTTTATCAATTCATTAGAAATGAAAGCTAGTACTTTTTGTTGATAATCATTTAATGGCGGTTGTTCTTCATTTGCCTTTTCTAAAAATGCATAATAATTTGTTTGTTTTACGGACTTGATAATTACTTCAGGATCTACTGAATTGTATTTTATAAAATCCGCTAACATAGGTATCCGACCGATGCGATTTTTTAATTCTATATATTCTTTTTTTACAGTACTAAATGCTGATAAGTTTTTTGTATTATTAATCGCCTCAAAAATTCGTTTCTTAGCAACTTCTTCAAAGTTAACCGTAGATACACCTTGAATATAATCTGTATTTACGGTTTTTCGGCGTACATTATCTTTATTCATCGATTTATCGCCAGATAGAGCAATTGGAATTAAGAAGTTATTTTTATAATTACCGATAAAGTCAATAACGGTTACATAAGCTTTTTCATTGTGCTTTCGTAATCCTCGACCAAGCTGTTGAATGAAAATGATGCTTGATTGTGTTTGGCGAAGCATGACAATCTGATTGATAAATGGAATATCGATACCTTCATTGAAAATGTCAACGGTAAGAATATATTCAAGCTCACCAGATTCTAATTGTTGAATCGCTTTTTCACGTTCTTCCTGTGAGTGATCGCCTGTTAGGTAGGTCGTTTTGTAGCCACGTAAATTTAAAATAGCAGATAACTCCCGTGCCTCTTCTTTTGAGCTACAGAACATTAATCCCCGAACTTTGTCACCTGAAAAGCCGTAATAAGAAATTTTTTCGATAATATGGTCAACGCGCTCTTTCATAATTAATTTTTGTAGAGTGGTTGTTTCTGTAATGACTTCGTCGCCCATTTCATAATCTGTCACACCAAAGTAATGGAATGGACAAAGCATTTCCTCCTCAAGCGCGGCCTGTAAGCGAATTTCATAGGCAATATTATAATCAAATAGCTCGAAAATATTAAAGTTGTCTGTTCGTTCTGGTGTAGCAGTCATCCCTAATAAAAACTTTGGTTCAAAGTAATTAATGATTTTTAAATAAGACTCGGCACCAGCGCGGTGAACTTCATCAATTAATACATAATCAAAGTGATCTTTTGCGAATTGTTGCAAATATGGATCACGGGAGATTGTTTGAATCGTTGCAAATAAATACCGAGCATTTAAATCCTTAGAATTTCCCGATAAAATACCGAAGTCCTCATCATTGCCGCCTAAAATTTTTCGATAATCAGCCATCGCTTTTTTTAGAATTTGTTCTCGGTGAACGATAAATAACATTCGTTTGGGTGCTGCATTTCGTACATCGAAAGCAGACAAATAAGTTTTACCTGTACCAGTAGCAGAAATGATTAATCCCTTTTTTGCTCCTGTAGCACGTAATTCCTTTAACTGTACTAATGCATCTTGTTGCATTTTATTAGGTTTAATTTCTAAAGCATCACGTAATTTGTTCGTCGTATAAAGTGGTTCAGAACGTACAATTTGAGATGGAAATTGCTTTGGATTTTCAAGATCATAGCGTACTTGATAATCATTAATCCATTGTTCTGAAAGGGGAGTGGATGCCTCCCAAGCCTCTTCAAATTGATTTTTAAAGTGATGTATTACTTCGCCCTCTTCTAAAGAAGTTAAAAACACATTCCATTCAAAATTAGCCTTCAATGCACTATCAGTTAAATTTGAGCTTCCGACAATAAGGGAATAGTAATCTTCATGCTCAAAAATATAGCCTTTTGAGTGGAAGCCCTTTGCGTCAGATAATCGAACTTCTACATTTTTTAATTTCAATAATTCTTTAAACATTTTCGGCTGATTAAAGCTTAAAAAAGTAGAAGTAAGAATACGACCCTTGACGCCTATCTTTTCTAGGTCATAGAGCATCGTTTTTAATGTAGCTAGTCCACCTTCAGTAATAAAGGCAACCGAGAAAATAAATGTTTTACACGTTTTTAGTTCTTGTAAAAGAGTCGATAATACATTTTCATGTTTTTTATTTGTAAGTAACTTTGGTTTAAACTGGGCAGAAACTGGTTTGTACTGATCGATAAATCCTTTATGTAAAGAATTCTCAAGCTTTTTCCTTAATTGTTCCATTTCTAAACCACCGACTTTCAATTTTTATTTTCCGTTAACTAATTTCTCAACCGCCGGGATATCCGCAGGGGCGAAATCGAGTGATGTTAACTGATTGCGTGGTACCCATCTTGTGTCCGCGTGTTCTAAAGCAGTAGGTGTTCCGTTTAAAATAGTCGACATATATGTTTCAAGTCGTACAATGACCTTTTCATATTCGTAAGTTGTATCTTCAACTTTGTCGCCAACTGCAATTTCACAGTTGAATTCTTCTTTTATTTCGCGAGCTAGTGCTTGCTCGGGTGTTTCGTTGTCTTCAATTTTTCCACCTGGGAACTCCCAATAGTTAGGCAAAGACATTTCGGGACTTCTTAATGCACAGAAGATTTCCTTGTTGTCATTTTCAATTATGGCACCAACGACGTGTACTGTTTTTTTCATGTAGACCATCCTTCCTATATAAAAATATTATACCGAACTATTCTATAGCATGCAGCATGAAGTAAAATATTGCTAATTGCTTTACGATCTCCTCAGATCCTTTTATTGTGTTCAACAAGAGGTGAAGACGATGAAAGAAATTGTAATCATAATTCAACATGGTTTAGTGATGAGTGTAATAGCTGAGGAAGAAGTGAAGATTATCTTTATGAATCTAGACGGTGGGTATGAAGATCAAAAAGTTGTAATAAATGAGTGGCCTTACTATGTGGATGAATATATAGCTGATGTGGATAAAGAGGAACTTGCTGCTATTAAAAAGGCTTTAAGAAATGAATAGCTAGAGGAATTTAAAGGATCTATCATTTCTATCTAGAAGTTTACTTGTAGAGGTGAATTTTTAATGCAAATTGAAGATGTAGTATTAATTAAAATAAATAAAAGTTACCGAGAGGGTATGACACCAGAAGAATTGTATGAGGTGACAAGTCATAGTTGGGTAGCCTCTTTTGAAAAGACAGATACACGTGATATTCAATATTATTGTGCTGTTGTAAAAAATAAAATTATTGAAGTATATGATTTTGAAGGGTATGAAGAAGAAATACCGAAAAGAACGCCATCTAGATATATTTTGCATGGTAAAGTGACAAACAATGAAATTCGAAATAAACTTCTCGATTTAGATGTTAGTTCGATTCATAAAGGTTCAGGAAATCCAATTAAATATACTAATTTAGATGTCCTTTTAAACGTTGGTAAAGGGAATGAAGAAAGTGAAGTAACAGTAGAAAACCTCCCACTCCACATCCACGCCTACCTAACCTCCCGCGGTTTCCTTTATTCCGAAGAAAACATCGCGAACTTGTATCTTTCCCTCCGCAGTAAGCCGTTCGTTATTATTTCTGGGATTTCGGGGACGGGGAAGACGAAGATTGTGCAGTTGTTTGCGGAGAGTGTGGGGGCGACGGAGGAGAGCAAGCAGTTTAAGTTGATTTCGGTGCGTCCGGATTGGAGTGATAGTTCGGATTTGCTTGGTTATAAAAATTTGCAGGATCAGTTTGTTGAGGGGCAGTTGACTGAGATTGTGAAGCGGGCGCATGAGTATCCGGCGTTACCGCATTTTGTTGTGCTGGATGAGATGAATTTGGCGCGGGTGGAGTATTATTTGAGTGAGTTTTTAAGTATTATGGAGAGCCGCCGAGTGGATGAGGAAGGGCAGGTTGTTTCTTCGCCGCTTGTGACAACGAATGATAAGGCGTATTCATTGCCGAATAACCTTTATATTATTGGAACGGTGAATATGGATGAGACGACGCATCCGTTTAGTAAAAAGGTGCTAGATCGTGCGAATACGATTGAATTTAATGAGATTCGATTAAATCATTTTGCGATGTTTGAAGAGGACGGGGAAGAAGTGGCTGCCGTTCGAGTAGGGAATGAGCAGTTTGAATCGAAGTATCTTTATTTAAAGCAGGCGTACGGGGATAATAAAGCGCTTGTTCAAAAGGTTTCGGCACAGCTAGAGAAAATAAATGAGCAATTGCAAACGATTTATGCACAGGTTGGTTATCGTGTGCGGGATGAGATTTGTTTTTATATGCTGTATAACGATGAGATGAAGTTGTTAACTGAAGAAGAGGCGTTTGATTTTTGTGTGATGCAAAAGATTTTACCGCGCATTTCTGGTGCGGATTCGACTGTGGAGGAGTTGCTTAAGAACTTGTATGAGCAGTTTGCAGGGGAAGTGTATGACAACGGTAAAGCTGTGTCAGAAAGTGCTTCTTATCCACGTAGCGCTAAAAAAGTGGCAGAAATGTTGAACCGATTATACAAAGATGGTTTCACGTCATTTTGGGTGTCATAAGGGGGGGGTATGATGCGCCAAGCGACAAAGGATATTGAGTTATTAGTCATTGAAGCGACAGACGTAACCGTTGTACTGAAAGGCAAGATTGATACAACAAAGCATCGTTCAGCAACAGGATTTATTCCGATGACGTTTTCTACAGATGCGGTTGATGCTGATGTGCAAATTTATCATATCGAGCGCGGTACGTTAACACCGTTTGAGCCAAATCAGATGGCGCCGATTTTTTTCGAGAATGGCAATTATGAAATCATCATTTTGCCAAAGACGAAGGATGAATTTAGCTTTTATCATGAATATGAAGCGTTTCGAAATGCTGTAACGCAGCTGTCTCGTTCGAATTTATTAACAGGTAATCTACATTTTCGCAATGAAGTCGGTTTGTCGACAATGGAGATTCGAAAAAATGGACAGAAGTTGTTTTCATTTACGATTGAAGTGTTTCCGACAAAGCTTGATTATCAAAAGGACTACCGGGCGCTGCTTGATGAAGTAAATGCGGAAATTTATAATTTAGCATTTAGTTTTATTCGCCGTACGCATTTACGTGCAAGTCGAAAGCAATATAAGGAGCCTTCGTTAACGGAGTTTTATCGTATTTTGAGGGAGCATTTTGATGACTACATAAAGGCCATTCACAATGTTGAACGGTTTCCGCATCATCAGCTTGTGACAACGTATGAGGAAGTGCGCGGCGATCGGTTGCGAAAGCAGGATAGCAAGGGACGTGCGTATTTACGTAAAAATGCACATCGTTTTGTTGATGTTGCGAGTGGATTGCAGTTAGCGAATCGAACGGTCATGCCGGAAAAAGGCTTGCTTCAGAAAAAGCAGCACACATATGATACACATGAAAACCGCTATGTAAAATGGACGATGCAACGAATTAGAGCACGGATTGGGCATGTAAAGGAAGAAGTGTTGAAGTCGTATAAAAGACGTAATGTTAATCCGGACCGAGCATTGCTTGAATTGCTAGAACAGATGGAGCAACAGCTTGGCACCCATTTGCGAAAGCCATTATGGAAACAAGTCGGGCAGCTTGACCGGTCTGTGTATAGTTTAGTTATGCAAATGGGGACGGGTTACCGGGAAGTGTTTCAAATTTATGCGATTCTTTCGCAAAGCCTTGTATTGCACGGGGATATTTACAAAATGTCGGTGAAAGATATTGCGACACTTTATGAATACTGGACGTTCCTTAAACTTGGGCAAATTTTAGCCGACAAGTGTACTGGGGTAGAACAGGATATTGTGCGTGTAGACCGGAATGGTTTATATGTGAACTTGAAACAAAATCAAACGGCTACTCGTACATTTAAGCATCCATTAACGGAGGAAGAGGTTACACTGCGTTATCAATACAATACAGGGAAACGATTGCCGACCGTTCAGCAAAATCCGGATTCGATGCTCAGCATTGCGAAGAAGGGCAAAGATTATTTATTCCAATATATTTTTGATGCAAAGTACCGAATTAATGTAGACGGGCAACCAGGTCCAATGGAAGACGATATTAATACGATGCACCGATACCGTGATTCTATCGTTGTCGAGCAAGAAGGAAAGTATGAGCGAACAGCTTTCGGTGCGTATGTGCTGTTTCCGTGGAATGACGAAGAGGAATACCGTGAGCATCCATTGTATAAAAGTATTGAGAAGGTAAACATCGGTGGACTTCCGTTTTTACCACACCACACAGGACTTGTAGAACAGATTATCGATAATTTGCTGAACAAGAGTGCGGATGAATTGCAGCGTGAAGGCATTTTACCGAGAGGGGCTATTAGCTATTTGCGGGAGCAAGAAGGTACTGTACTCGTTGTGCATGACAGCTATGTTGTAAATCAGGAGGCGCTAGTAGAGGATACGGTTTCTACATTGATTGAGATAGAACATGTACATTTACCAGAAGGATACATGGCGGTTAAACAGCTTGCGATTGGAAATAATCAAGGGGTTTATTTGGTTGGCAATGCTCAAGTTGTCGAGAGTGATGTAAAAAAAGTGAAGTTTTATGTAGATACTATCGAGGATCATGTGCTGTTATTAAAAGACCATGAGCAATGGTCAGAGCCTTTTATAGTTGATATGAAGAGCTTTGATTTGGCCGATGACTTTGCACAGCTATTTGTTCAAGGCAGAGAGGTTGAATTATTAACGATGTTCCGCCGTATTTCAAAGGATGTGACAGTGCGATTAAATCAGTCGCAAATTACGGGTAGCAGCAAGGTAGAGCGGTTTATTGTAGCGGGTAAAGCATTTGTTTTACAGGAAAATACACTCGTTTGTGATGGGGTTGAAATTACGATTATAGGCCGTCCTTTATATGAAATTTTTGAGCAAGTGAAGAATATGTTAAGCATTTCTACTTTAGAGTAGGGGTGCTTTTTTCGTTCGGTGGTACTTCGCTGGCACAAAGGTGGTAC
>JBJEFO010000350.1:0-8905 GCA_051874135.1 Lysinibacillus sp. | reverse complement strand
TTATAAATCCTTATTGCACTAAAGCACCTTTTATCTTTATAAGGTTGCTTATTTAACCATAAATTTGAGAATCTTGATATTGACCATTTTCATTTATACTTACCACAATTGTGTGTCCCCAAAATAAATCTCCATCGTTATAGTACAATTCTGCATTTCCATCACAAAAGAATAAAATACCTTCTAGTTTTATTCGATTTATGAATTCTGACTTAGAAGTAATACTTTCTTCATTCCAAGTCTCATTATGTATTGTTAGTAAATCCTCTGCTACACTTTCCTTGTAAATTTCCTCTAATTCTTCAATTTTTTTAAATGTGTTTTCTGCTAACTTAAATACTTTATCTTTATCAAACATTTCAATAGAAATCGTTAAATCAACAAAATCCCTATTATTAAATTTAATCTGCCCATCGTAATTCTTTGTATCAGAGTCAAACTGCAACTCACTGAAAATCGATTTTCCCATTACAAAATGAACCTCCTTTTCAAAGTTGTATGTATATAAATAAAATTCTCCATATCATTTTGGATTCCTTCTTGAAATAACCTGCTTTGTTAGTTCAAGAATAAAGCCCCCAAAGCGGTGTTTGGTAGCGTTACGTGCTTAACGTTGTAAATTCGCATAAGTCTAACGCTACCCCATCTACTACATAACTATGATTTGATGTTCCTATGTAGGAAGATGATTCTTTCTATTTCTTTAAAACCATTTTTCTTATAAAATTCTTCAGCAGGTATACCTCTATCTGTGAGAAGTATAATGTTACTTATATCACTATTATCGAGCTCTTTTATTAAATGATTTAACAGAGCTTTTCCAATTCCCTTATTTTGCTGTTGTTTTTTTACGAACATTTCATTAATAAAGAATTCATCTCCGCTCCACCAAACTCTATGTACACCAAAAATACAGCCAAGAATTTCGTCATTTTCTACTGCTAAAATTCCTAAGAATCCAGGTGTCTGGTAAAAGTCAAATAAATACTTTTTCGCTTTTGTAAATGTCCATTTATCGTTCCATGGCTCATCATTGAATACTTCAATAAATGTTTCCGTACATTTAATTAAATCATCTTCTACTAATAGTTTAAATTCCAAGGTAAATCCTCCTTATCGCTAAACAGATTAGTAAAATTATAACTTAAATGTTCATTTATAGGGCTCTTACTTAAGAACGTCCTCAACCTCGTTTAGGAATATATCCGAAATTCTTGTTGCACTAAACCCGTTAGTTAAATAATCATGATTCACATGTTACTGCTGTTATATTTCTTAACAACGGTTACTAAAATTGCAATAATGAAAATGATAATACTATTGAACAATAAATATTGTCCTATTTGCATACCGTAAAATATTGCAAAAGGATCACGAAGAATAAATATAGCTAATACACTACCGATTGCACCAAATAAAACTGCTAGTAGTAATATTATAAACGCAGAAAAATATATATTTTTCCTCTTTATATAAAATATAACGCCGATAATATTAGCAATAACGATAAAAAAGCCCATAAGTATTATGAAAAAACTATCCAACTAACTCCCCCCCTATGAACGTAATTTTCCATTTAAACTAAAAACCTTATTAAACTATTTTGCTCATGTTAGTTAGTACAATAATTTCAACAAAATGGCGTTAAATCCTTCTTTAAAATGCACACCTTTAGTTGGACACTCCTATATATACATCGTTACAGTATCCCCCGCTGACCTACTAGAAACGCTCTAATTAACAAGGTTAGAAGAAATCATAATTTGATTTTATTTGTGAAAAAATGTGTAATAACATTTCAAAACGTATCGTATTCAATCGAATCCCTTATAAATGAAAACATCAAACTCAAACTTCTGAAGAATCCTTCTCCTCCATTTCCAATCGCTTATAATATCCATCAATAATCGGATAAATATCCGGTTCGGTATCATAATACACATTATCAATCTGACTTAAAGAGAAGTTGAATTGTGCCTCTCCATCATAAAGTGTAATACCATACAAAAATCCATACCGCTTTTCTTGATTATCTTGAGGGGAAAATTCGATATCTTTTATTAAAGCTAGGAATTCATTAATCTGTTCTATATCCGTTAGCGTTTTTGTATAGCCGGTACTGCCATCTAATATTACAACTTTATCCACACTTTCAATTCCATCCTCTGTATAAAAAGCTTCTAACGACTGCGTTTTGGCATTACAGGCAGCTAGTAAACAACCTACTATAAGTACAAGAACCAAATATCGCTTCACCCAAATCACTCCCTCCGATTTTACATCATTTTCGAATTAGACTTATCTACCGAGGGAAAGTTACACGTTTTCCTGCTAGAAATTCTTTCGTATGTGAAAATGCTTGAGCACTTGATTGCTGATTATAGTGTGAGGAATATGGATCAGCAAAGCCGTGATGTCCTTTAAATGTTTGTACTTGGATGTTTTTAGTGATTAATTGTTCTACTAAGCTTGCTACGTCAAACGATTGCTCAGATTGTCCGTAAATAAGAAGCACAGGGCACTTAGCGTTTATGTCTAAATAGTTACGAATACGTGAGCCGTAGTAGCCTACTACCGATGTGACTCCCTCTAGCTCGCTACAAAGCCATGCAATTGTAGCGCCGATGCTAAAACCGATAATATGGATTTCTTTGTATGTATCTTTTAATTCGAGCAGTAAATTTTGTACTTGATCAAAGCCTTGCTGAAAACCCACCTCATTCATAAAATGCGCATATGCTTGCTGCTCTTTTTCATAAGGAAAGGGCTGTTCTAATTGCAACAAGTTAGGACAGTACACATCATAGCCTAAAGCGTTAAACTCACTTGCATAATGTTGGATGTGAGCATTTCCCCCGTAAATTTCGTGTAATAGTACGATCGCCTTTTTCATTGTATTTTCCTCCATCCATTACAAATACTCTTTCAATTGTTGTTCTTCAATCAGCTTAATCGTTCTCTTCTGTTGCACATAAGCAACGATTTCTTCCCGAATATTCGGATACAGTACGACTTGTGATAATTCATTTAGTGGAATCCATTTAACACCTGTTTGATTTGGATCCGGTGTTGGCGAAATACGTGGCTGTGCACCTTCCTTTAACGTACAGTCAAAAATTGTTGTTAAAGAATGAACTGAGCCATATTTGTCAGCATTTTTGAATGGTGCATATTCGTATAGAAACGCAACGTCCCCTACTTCAATATCTACAGATGCTTCTTCTCTCGCTTCTCTTTTTACTGCCTCAATCAATGTTTCTCCTGTCTCTACCCCACCGCCAGGAAGATTATAATGGCGTCCATTTTCATCATCAAACTCTACTAACAAAATTGCATCGTTTTTTATAATTAATGCACTTGCTCGAACTCTTATTGGATACGTCATATGGACCTCTTTTCTTTTGAATTTATTTACCATTTTACGGAAAGATACGTAGGTGTCAACACAACCCCTATCATCCCCAACAAAAAAGCCATCAAAAAGCGCGCGTTTATCACACCTTTTGACAGCTTGAATTTGAACGTTATTTTTAATTTTTCGTCTGCTAACGATTAGAACAAGCCAACCGCATTGCCTTGTGCATCTACGTCCATGCGAAGGGCTGCTGGTTGTTTTGGCAGTCCAGGCATTGTCATAATGTCGCCTGTTAAGCACACTAAGAAGCCTGCACCTAATTTCGGAATGACTTCACGCACCGTAACAGTAAAGTTTTCTGGGCGACCAAGTAATGACGGTTGATCTGACAGCGAGTATTGCGTTTTCGCCATACAAATCGGCAACACATCCCAGCCAAATTTTTCGATTTGGGCTATTTGCTTTCTCGCTGTATCTGTAAACTGAACACCTGCGCCACCGTAAACTTTTTGTACAATTGTCGTTACTTTTTCTTCAATAGAATCTTGTAAATCGTATAATTGGTGGAAGTTATTTGGCGTTGCTAATACGTCTAGCACTTGCTTCGCTAGCTCAATACCACCTTTACCGCCCTCTTCCCATACATTTGTACGAGCGATACGGATATTATTTGATTTAGCCCACGTAAGAATCGTACTAAGTTCTGCTTCTGTATCTGTAATGAAACGGTTTAACGCAATAACCGGCTCCACACCAAATGTACGTACTGTATCAACATGTTTCGCTAAATTCTCAATGCCGCGCTTTAATGCATCGACGTTTTCATTTGATAACGCATCTTTTGCTACGCCGCCATGCATTTTTAACGCACGAATTGTTGCGACAATGACAACTGCATCGGGGCCAAAACCGCCTTGACGTGCTTTAATGTTCATGAATTTTTCAGCACCAAGATCTGCACCGAAGCCAGCTTCTGTCACAACGATATCCGCTAATTTACGCGCTGTTTGCGTTGCGATAATTGAGTTACAGCCATGCGCAATGTTCGCAAATGGCCCGCCATGAATTAACGCTGGTGTCCCTTCAATCGTTTGCACTAAATTTGGCTTGAATGCATCCTTTAACAATAACGTTAAAGCGCCCTCTACACCTAATTGACGAACAAATACAGGCTCACGGTCATATGTATAGCCAATTACAATGTTAGACAAACGGATTTTTAAGTCTTCTAAGCTCGTCGCTAAACAAAATACTGCCATAATTTCAGACGCAACCGTAATATCAAAACCATCCTCACGCGGTACACCTTGTACTGGACCACCTAAACCTACTACAACTTGACGAAGTGCGCGGTCATTTAAGTCGACAACACGTTTCCATAAAATTCTTCGTGGATCGATGTTTAAAGCGTTTCCTTGGTGGATATGATTATCGATAAGGGCTGCTAATGCATTATTAGCTGTAGTAATGGCGTGCAAATCACCAGTGAAATGTAAGTTAATATCTTCCATCGGCAATACTTGTGCATAGCCACCGCCTGTTGCACCGCCTTTAACACCCATTACTGGTCCAAGTGATGGTTCACGAAGTGCTACCATGACATTTTCATTTAATTGGTTTAAAGCATCTGCTAGGCCAACTGTGACAGTTGATTTCCCTTCTCCTGCAGGTGTTGGGCTAATTGCTGTTACAAGCACGACCTTACCAGTTGCTTGACCTGGGATTTTATTAATATCTAGTTTTGCTTTATAGCGACCATATTGCTCTAAAGCAGCTTCTGGAATGTTCGCTTTGTCAGCAATTGCAGTAATTGGTTGCATCGTGGCACGACTTGCGATTTCTAAATCAGTTAATGGTTTTGTGACTGTCATGTTGTACCTTCTTTCAAGTGTAATCTCATTTATTTTAATATGAAGTATTCATGCTGCATAACGAAAACTAACAAAACAGCATTTACAGACATATGTTACTTATAATTTTAAACTGTGCATTCTAAATTTGTATTATGCTGTACAGAAATTCGCAGATACACACAAATTTTTATAACTTAAACATAATTCACCACTTGATATAATATCATAGAATATTTAGAAAAAGCTATCTCATGTTCGAGATAGTTTTTTCACTTCATACACGCACTAGTTATTCACAAAATATAAGCGAAGGTATAATAATTTAACTTTTTGTGAAATGGATTCAACTTCTTAAGATCCTTATTTAAAGTGGTTAATTCATCGAAATATGCCTATTGTGTTGACACTATTTAGACATTCCTGTATATTTTTAATCATAATTGTCTCAATTTTTAGATAAAGTCGATTATATCCGAAGTATGGGAGGAGAACGCTCATGCACCAAGGTAAAGTAAAGTGGTTTAATCACGAAAAAGGTTATGGATTTATTGAATGTAATGATGGTGAAGACGTTTTCGTACACTTCACAGGCATTCAAGGTGAAGGGTTCCGTACACTAGAGGAAGGACAACCGGTTACTTTCGACATTATTGAAGGCAATCGAGGACCACAGGCTTCCAATGTATTAAAAGAATAAATTACACCGGTGCTTATCGGTGCTTTTTTTTGCAAAAATAATTAATTCCAGACACTTTTAAGTTAAAGAATAGACAAAAAACTCGTACAAAATATAGTACGAGTTTTTACATTTTTTATTGCTCAACAATCATAAAATCTTTATTCGAGCTTTTATCACCCATTGTAGCAAGAACATTTGTAATAGAACCTACATAGTGGGCGGGTTGCTCATTACCTTCTTCATACACATAAATATTGTAATCCGTTTTATTGCCCTTTTTGATGATGACATTTCCTGTACCTGTTGTAAATCCAATAAACTGCCCTTTATTTAGGCTTTGAATGGCTTGCTGTTTTGATAGCGTCATTTAACTTTACTCCCTCGTTACCATTTAATTCTTTTACTGAAATACGTAATTTGCATTTTCAACCTGAATAACTTTACTTTCCATTGCTCCTGCTAAAACGATTGAACATATGCTTTGTCCTCTTTCCATTAGCATGTTCCACACGTCCCCTTCGTCTGTCGGACAATAAAAAGTGAGCGTTCCTGTTGGCGTATGAATTTTTAATACATCCGCTTTTAGTTTTGAGTCTGTCATTTGTGTAGTTTCAAAATTATAAAGTTTCAATAATGCGTGGGCCGTATTAAAATTATTAACTACAAATGACACTTCCTCAATTTTTATCGGTCCTGCTGGATGATTTTGAATAGTACGTAACGATTGCAGTTGTTGTACACGTTGTTGTTCCGGCTGATCCCATTGAATAAAAAATGGTAAATCGATTTGAAGGTCGTCACTGCCCACATGCAACAATTGCCAACTTACAACTGAGCCATCCGGACGTGTACGAGAAAAACGCTCAGGGCCAATTACTTTAAAGCCTGCCTGCTGAAATTTCTTCGCATCCTCTTCGATTGTTGTTGTACTTAACGCTACTCGTGTTAGCCCGTTTTCATAATAATTTTTTGCGTATGTTTCATGAAGCGAAAAAGGTACACTAGACGCCTGTTGGAATTTTTCGCGGTCGTAAATGGCTATTAACTCGATATACGATGAGTCAAAGTAGCACAAGGTATTATATGTACCCCATTGCTCATGCTTACCTCCTGCTACAACATGTAAGCCGTGCTTTTTCAGTTGTTCCATTGCTTCTTCAGGACTACTAACAAAATGGACTATATGATCTAGCTTGTACAATTTACAATCCCCCTAGCTTCATAACAAATAATTTTATGCCATTATAAAATATAAAAAAATTCAGAAAATATGTATACAGCACTATATTACTATAGTAGGAGCCATTCGGCCTCATTTTCCCTCAACCAATTACTTAATATTTCAATAAACTTTTCGGCTGCAGGTGAAATATTGTAAGTAGTCGACAAACCAATTGTACGGAATGTCTCTTCTTTAAACGGAATTGCCCGTACATTGTCCGGAAGTAGCGCATTTAACACAAGCCTTGGCAAAATCGAAATACCTAAATGATGCTCAACCATTGATACAATACCCTTTTCATCAAATAACTCAAAACGAATATTCGGCTGAATTTGATACTTATCGAATATCGTCATTACATCATTTGTCCCTTTGTAAGAGGGAATGATAAAATGCTCGTTTTCTATTGCCTTTAATTCGATTACTTGTTCGTTATATAACGGACTTTGAGAAGATACGATACACATAAGCGGATCCTTAATTAACGGTATATATTGAAATTGTTTAGAAATTGCACGGTTTAAAAAACCACAATCTATCTCCCCACTAATGAGCCATTGTTCGATTTCATAGTAATCCCCTTCACGCAATTCAATTTTAATACCTGGGTAATTTTGCTCCATTAAACGGATAATACTTGGCATCCATTTTGTTGAAATACTAGATATTAACCCGATGCGCACTGTTCCTTTTGTCACGCCTAAAATATGTGCAGCTTGCTGCCTTAAAAGTTCTTCCGCATGCAATACTTTCCGCATTGACAGTAGCATTGTTTGCCCGTCAGCAGTTAATTTTACACCCATTCGACTACGATGAATGAGCGGAAAACCAAATTCTTTTTCAAGACTTGATATTGCATGACTAATTGCTGATTGGGTTAAACCTAGTTGTTGTGCGGCCTTCGTAAAGCTTTTTAGTTCTGCAACTGTTTGTAAAATCTCATATTTTACCAGACTCATCTATTAAGCGCCTCCACTCATCTAGATATGAATTTTTCTAATGTTACCTATTATAAACATTCGTTTTACTAATCACAAGACACATTCTATAGTTGTTTTAGAACAGTTTTTTCTAGGTGGTGGAACTATGAGTTTACAAAACAAAGCAAATTTACTAATGTTAATCGTTACAATATTTTGGGGTGCAAGTTATACATTTATGATGATGGGTCTTGAATCACTCGAACCGTATAACATCGTTGCATTAAGATGTACGATTGCTTTTATTGTTGCTGGCCTTATCTTTTATAAAAAAATGAAAAACATCAACACGCAAACGTTAGCGTATGCAGCTATTCAAGGATTTTTATTATTTATCGTTCTTGTGTTGTCACTATTCGGTTTACAAACAACATCAGCTTCAAATGCTGGTTTTATCCTTAGCTTAAGTGTTGTATTAATACCGATTTTCACAAGTATTTTAGAACGTAAGCTACCGTCACGTGCGGTTAGTATTGCAATCGTTTGTACACTGCTAGGCATTATCATTTTAACGATGAAAGAATCTTTAACATTCCAAAAGGGTGATATTTTAGTAGCAATCGCTGCTCTTGCTTATTCTATTTATCTTATTCTTAATAGCAAATTCACTAAGTCTGTTGAATCGATATCCTACGGTGTTTATCAATTAGGATTTACAGCATTATTTGGTATTATTTTAACATTTATTTTCGAAACACCTACATTACCGTCTACTACTACAAGCTGGATTGCTATTTTAGGATTAGGGTTAATTTGTACAGCATTTTGCTTTATTGCTCAATCTGTTGTACAACAGTATACCTCACCTACACATAC